>NZ_JBHLUH010000043.1:0-48253 GCF_042433955.1 Phytohabitans kaempferiae
ACGGCTGCCCGCGTCCGACTAGATCACGACCTCGAACGAACCAAAGAACCAACGACGCCAGCGAGCGACCAACACCGATTTTCAGCCCGGAACGGGCCGCCCGCCAGAGGCGACAGGGACTAGATCCAGGAACGCCAGGGACGACAGCACGCATGAGGCGACGAACAGGATCACCCCGGCGTTCAGCGCCAGGCGAGCACCCGACATCGGGACAGGCTCTCACAGGGATCGTGGTCCGCGTTGCCCACCTCGATGCGGCGAGGTCGGCTCCGCGGGCGTGCGGGCCGGGCTGCTCCTGCGACCGCGGAAGGTGCGTCCGGTGATTATGCTCTTTGCTTGCGGCAAATCACCCAAATCCTGTGACTCCGGACCCTGATAATTCAATGTGCTAGCTCGCCTCAGTCCACATGGGGCATCCGGCCCGCCAGGTAGTCCGCGATCTGTCGGCGCATGGTCGGGTGGATATCTAGCCCATCCAGCTCGCCCGGCGCGAACCAGCCAACGTCGCTTGCCTCGTCGTTGGCCGCCGGAGCGCCGCCTACCGGTCGGGCGAGCAGGGTCACCTCGTACTCCTGCCGCACCTCACCGTCGGTGTACGCCACGATGTGCCCCGGGTCGGAATAGATGCCGACAATCCCGGTCACCTCGACGTCGACGCCGGTCTGCTCCCCGGTGGGTGGGTCGACGGCATACGGGGCGGACAGGCGGGAAGGCGTGTGACCTGTTAGGTCACGTCAACGAGCTGGAGCCCGTCGTAGGTCGCGAAATCGGCGAAGTCCTTGGTGTTGAAGGTGGCCAGCGGCAGGCCCTCAGCCAGGCAGCAGGCCGCGATCCAGGTGTCGTTGACCGGCCGGGGACGCCCGCGGAGTTGCGCGCGTGCCTGGAGGTCGCCCCAGGTCGTCGCCACGCGCTCGTCGTACTTCAGCACGGTGACGTGCTGCCGCCAGGTCGCGAGCGCGGCGCGTCGCTGCGGTCCCCAGCTCCGGATCGCGGTCCACTTGGTCAGCTCCCCCAGCGTCACGAACGTCATGCAGGGTGTCTTGGTCGCCAACCAGGTGTGGAGGCGATCGGGAAGGCGGCCCAGGAAGCTCGCGGAGGCGACGTCGGTATCGAGTACGACGAAGCTCACGCCATGCCGGCCCGGCGGGACGCGTACAAATCGGCGAGGAACTCGTCCAGCTCTTCATCTGACTCGAACATGCCGGGCACGACCAGCTCGTCCGCCGAGGCGAGCGGACGGACGCCCTGCTGGCGCGCCTGCTCCTCCACCGGCACGTGCTCGTCGCCGGCCGGCCGCTCGGGCAGCCACTCTGCGTTGCTCGACGTCATGGCGCTCACCTCCTCCGCTCGACGCTCGTCCTATCTTCTCACCGCTGGCGCCTGGTGCCAGACGCCCAAAGGGGTATATTCACGGCGACTCGGGACTACGACGCGTGCAGCCGGAAGAGCCGCTGGGCGGTGGGCTGGCCGCCGCCAGACGGCTGCCCCCGTTATGCGGACTGGTCCTCCACGGTCACCTCCGCCTTGAGGATTTTGACGGCAAAGTATGGCTTGGGGGTTTACTCGTCGGCATGGACGACCGTCTGAATGAGTTCCAGCGGGAAGTGCGTGACTTCGCCGATGCGCGTGACTGGCAGCAGTTTCATACGCCGAAGAACCTGGCCATGGCCCTCGCCGGCGAGGTGGGCGAGTTGCTCGCGGAGTTGCAGTGGCTCACGCCGGAGGAGTCGGCGCGGGTGATGGCCGACCAGCAGGCGGGCGGCCGGGTCGCGGCGGAAATGGGCGACGTGATGATCTACCTGATCCGGCTGGCGGACGTGCTCGGCCTCGACCTGGTGGACGTCGCCCGGGCCAAGCTGGCCGACTCCGCCCGGCGCTACCCGGTCGGATGGATGCCGGCGTCAGTCGGGGGCGAGAGCGTCTGAGGTCAGCAGCGATCTGACCCCCAGCTTCGCCGCCACCTTCGCGCCGCAGTCGTCGACCACCGCGGCGCAGCCTACGGCCGTGGCGCCCAGCGTGTGGACCACCTCGTACAGCGCGCGGACCTGGGCGCCCGTCGTCACCCAGTCGTCGACCACCAGTACGCGGTCGCCCGGGCCGATGTGCCGGCTGCGCACGCCGAGCCCCAGTGTGCGCCTCCGGTAGTCCGGTGCCGTGCGGGCCCAGGTCACCGGCTCGGCGATCTGGCGGTCGGCGCCCTCCTTGAGGCCGGGCACGAAGCCGGTGCCCAGCGCGGCGGCCGTGAGCGGGCCGAGCAGGTAGCCGGTCACCTCGGGCGAGACCACCACCGTGGGGCGGTCGGCGCGGAACAGGTCGGCCAGTGCCGGGCCCAGGGCGGCGAGGATCTCCGGGTCGCGCCACCAGCCGGACATGTCGCTGACCAGATGGCTGCTCTCCGGGCCGGGATCGATCCACCTGAAGGCGCTGATCAGGCTTTTTGCGAGGTCGCCCACGGAGACCATCTTCCGCCAGTGGGACAAGCGACCCACAGCCCCTCGTTCGATTGGCTGAACGTTTCATCGCAAAGCCGTACGAAAGCCATAGATCACTTTGACAGTGGAAGCGGGCCGCTGGCTACGGTCCGGCGGTGACGGGAAAGCATCACCGCAGGTCGAAGGCGAGTCGGGCGAGTGTCGTGGCCTCGGCGGCCGTGGTCGGGGCGCTGCTCGTCGGCGGCGGGGTCGGCGCGGTCCAGTTGGTCGGCGCCCGCAGCCCCGAGACGAACGTGGAGACCACACCGCCGGCCACCACGCCGACGCTGGCGGCCACCAGCGCGGCGCCGACGCCCACACCATCCACCACGGAGCAGCGGGCCTCGCGTGGCAACGCGCGTGCCGCTGAGCCCAGCCCGACGCCGAGCAGGACCGAGGCGCCCAGGGCAACCAGCAGCCCCAAGCCGCGCAGCGAGCAGGTTACCGCCACCGGGAGCTGCGGAGCCTCCTTCTACCACGAGCCGCAGCCGACCGCGAACGGCGAGCAGTTCGACCCCGAGGCGCTGACCGCCGCGCACAAGACCTGGGCGTTCAACACGCGTGTGCGAGTGACCAACCCGGACAACGGCAAGTCGGTCATCGTGCGGATCAACGACCGCGGGCCGTACATCGACGGGCGTTGCATCGATCTCTCCCGGGCGGCGTTTCGGGCAATCGCCTCGCTCGACCTGGGGCACATCGATGTGCGCTACGAGATTCTGAAATGACCAGGTGAGCGGCAACCCCCGGCCAAGCCGATCCGGAACTTTGCACCAGGTGGCCAAAACCCCATCGGACGAGGGGCCAACTTCGTTCAGTCGCGCCCGTCGATCAGGCATGCTGTTCGGCGTACCTATGCGTTTGTTACCGCCGGGTCGACGCCCGATGAGTTCTGGTTCCCGCGCCGGCCTCGGCGCGGCCCTTGTGCTGCTCGCACTCGTGTCCGCGATCGAGCTCGCCGACGGCTCCGAGGCGCGCTACATCGGGCTGATCGTGGCGGCTCCCTTCCTGGCCGCGGCGTTCGCCTCGTGGCGCGTGGTGTTGGGCGTGGGCGTGCTGGCGACCGCGGTGGGCGGGGCGTTTGCCCTGGCGGGCCACGAAAACCGGCTGGCCAACGCGACCATCGTCGTGGGTATCGGCCTCGCGACGGCCATCGCGGCCGCGGTGGCCTTCATCCGGGAACGGCAGGCCGAGCGCATCGCCGAGCTGTCCCGACTCGCCTCGGTAGCGCAGCAGGCGGTGCTGCGGCCGCTCGGTCCCCAGGTCGGCACGCTGGCGGTGTCGGGGCGCTACATCTCGGCGACCGCGGCGGCGGACATCGGCGGCGACCTGTACGAGGCGCTCGACACGCCGTACGGCGTCCGCATGATCATCGGGGATGTGCGGGGCAAGGGCCTCGACGCGGTACGCCTGGCCAGTATCGTGCTCGGCTCCTACCGCCACGTGGCGTACGAGCGGGCCGACCTGCGCGCGATCGTCGCCGACCTGGACCGGGCGGTGGCCCGCAGCGTCGGCGACGAAGACTTCGTGACCGCGGCGCTCGTGGAGGAGCGGGGCGGCACGCTCACGATCGTCAACTGCGGCCATCCGGCTCCGCTGCTGCTGCGACGGGGCGAGGTGATCCCGCTGGAGCCGCCCGCGCCGGCGCCGCCGCTCGGCTTCATGCCAGTCGTCCGCCCGCGGGTCGAGCGCCTCGAGCCCGGCGATCGGCTGCTGCTCTTCACCGACGGGCTGGGCGAGGCGCGGCGGGATGGCGAGTTCTTCCCCACCGCCGACCGGGCATGGCGGCTGCTCGGCCACGGCACGGTGGGCGATGGCCTCGCCTCGCTGGAGACGGCCCTGGTCGAGTGGGTGCACGGCCGCCTCGACGACGACATCGCGCTGGTGCTGATGGAGTACGCGGGAGCCCGCCCCGTCACCGCTGCCGCGGTGCCGAGCTGGGAAGTAGGCGCGCCAGAAAGCTGAGCGCCAGACAGCCGAAGCGCGACATGCCGCGCTGGGAAAGGCGGCGCGCCAGAGAGCTGAGCGCCAGAACCAGCCAGAGCGCCGCGCAGCCAACGCGCCCAAAAAGCCGGCGCCAGTCAGCCAAGCGCCAAGGAGCCGGGCGTCAGAGAGCTGGGCTCAGCGGGCGCGGTGCCGGCCCACGTAGCGGCGCCGCAGGTTGGGGTCGGCGAGCAGGGTCAGAAACTTGGCGATCATGGCTACCTCCCCGGTGCCGTCCGCCTTCAGATGGCGGGTATCCGAACTAACGAGGCACATCGACTCGCCGTGACGATATTGTCGGCGTGCCGACTTGCTTACGGGGCCAATCGCCGCTAATGGGACAAAACATCACGCTGTGGCGACGGTCACTTTCGCCGTCTCCTTGTCGGTTCTTACTGGCCGGTAATAAAATCGAACTTACTGACCGGTAACCACAGCCCGGGAGCGGGGGCCAACGAGCATGACGCACTACAAGAGCAACATCCGGGACCTCGAGTTCAACCTCTTCGAGGTCTTCGGCGCCGAAGGGCAGGTGTTCGGGCAGCCGCCGTACTCGGATATCGACGGGGACACCGCCCGCAGCATCATCGCCGAGATGGACCGCCTGGCGCGCGAAGACCTCGCGGCCGGCTTCTCCGCCGGTGACCGCACACCGCCCGTCTTCGACCCGGCCACGCACTCGGTCGCCATGCCGGAGGAGTTCCGCAGGTCGTACGACGCCTTCATGAAGGCGGAGTTCTGGCGGCTCGACCTGCCCGAGGTGATCGGCGGCACGCCGGCGCCACGGGTCTTCTGGTGGGCGCTCGCCGACATGGTGCTCGGCTCGAACGCGCCGGTCTGGATGTACGCCTCCGGCCCCTCCTTCGCCACCACGCTGTACCGCGAGGGCACGCCCGAGCAGAAGGAGTGGGCGAAGCTCTTCGTGGAGAAGCGCTGGGCGTCGACCATGGTGCTCACCGAGCCGGACGCCGGCTCGGATGTGGGCGCCGGGCGCACGCGCGCGATCCCGCAGCCCGACGGCAGCTACCACATCGAGGGCGTGAAGCGCTTCATCACGAGCGGCGAGCACGACTTGGCGGACAACATCATCCACTACGTGCTGGCCCGCCCGGTCGGCGTCGAGGGCGCCGGCGGCCCGGGCACCAAGGGGCTCTCACTCTTCGTCGTGCCGAAGTACCACTTCGACCCGGCCACCGGCGAGCTGGGCGAGCGCAACGGCGTCTTCGCCACCAACGTCGAGCACAAGATGGGCCTCAAGGTCTCCACGACGTGCGAGCTGACCTTCGGCGAGCACGGCACACCGGCCAAGGGCTGGCTCCTCGGCGACGTGCACGAGGGCATCCGGCAGATGTTCCTGATCATCGAGTACGCCCGGATGATGGTCGGCACCAAGGCGATCGCGACCCTGTCTACCGGCTACCTCAACGCTCTGGAGTACGCCAAGGAGCGCGTGCAGGGCGCCGACCTGCTTCAGACCGGCGACAAGACCGCCCCGCGCGTGACGATCACGCATCACCCGGACGTGCGGCGGTCGCTGATGATGCAGAAGTCGTACGCGGAGGGCCTGCGGGCGCTGGTCATGTACACGGCGACCTGGCAGGACCGCATCAACATCGCCGAGGCGGCCGGCGACGAGCGGGCGGCGAAGGTCGCCAAGCGGATCAACGACCTGCTGCTCCCGCTGGTCAAGGGCGTCGGCTCGGAGCGGGCGTACGAGATGCTGGGCCACGAGGCGCTCCAGACCTTCGGCGGCTCCGGCTACCTCCAGGACTACCCGCTGGAGCAGTACGTCCGCGACTCCAAGATCGACACTCTGTACGAGGGCACCACTGCCATCCAGAGCCTCGACCTCTTCTTCCGCAAGGTGGTCAAGGACGGTGGCAAGGCGCTGATGACCGTGGCCGGCGAGATCCAGGCGTTCCTGGAGACCGAGGCGGGCAACGGCCAGCTCAAGGAGGAGCGGCTGGCGCTGGGCAAGGCGCTCGCCGAGGTGCAGTCGATCCTCGGCACGATGACCGGATGGCTCGGCGAGGCGCAGGGCGGCGAGCCGCGCGCGCTGTACAAGGTGGGCCTCAACTCCCGCCGCCTGCTGCTCGCGCTCGGCGACCTGATCCTCGCGTGGCTGCTCCAGCGGCAGGCCGACGTGGCACTGCGCGCGCTCGCCGGTGAGCCCTCGGCCGCCGACAAGTCCTTCTACGAGGGCAAGGTGGCGGCGGCCCGGTTCTTCGCGCACGAGGTGCTGCCGCGCATCGGTGCCGACCGCCGGATCATCGAGTCCACCAACCTCGACCTGATGGACCTGCCCGAGGAAGCCTTCTAACCAGCACGCGCTCGCCGTTCGCCGAGGCGAGGCCGAGACGCGGACATGACGTCCGAGGGCCGGACGACGACCAGCGGCGCGGGCGCCCAGAACGATGCCGGGCGGTGGTTTCATGCCACCGCCCGGCATTTCGCTGCGCATCGCCCATAACGGACGCTGTAATGGGCGGATGGGCATCGGCGGCGGGATTTTCCTGATCGCGCTGGGCGCCGTACTGGCGTTCGCGATCCGCGTGGATCCGTGGTGGATCGACATCAACACGGTCGGCGTGGTGCTCATCCTCGCCGGTGCGGGCGTGCTGTTCGTGACGCTGTGGTACTGGCACGACCGGCGGCGACGCGTCATCCGTTCGTGGGTCGAGGAGAATCGCCTCTCCCACCAACGAGGCGATGGCGGTACGAAGCCCCCGATCCCGCCCGACGCGCCGCCCCCACCGTCTCCGTCCGGCTAGGGCCTGCTCCGTCAGGGGCAAGCCCGGCCCGGACGACGACCGGGCCGGGCAGGGTGGGCGCATCAGCCGCGTGCGGTGTAAATCTCCGCGAGCGGCACCTTGCCGGGCATGCAGTCGGCCCACGCACCCTCGAAGGTATGTACCGCGATGCCGCTCGTGCGAAGGCCGTCCGAATCGCGAGCCGCGGTCGGGTCGAGCAGGCCCGACAGGTCGGAGATGGTCGGGTTGTGGCCGATCACCAGCACCGCCGCGCTGCCGTCGGCCGTGGCGCGGATGAGATCGAGCAGATCGCTCGCCACCCCTCCGTACACCATGGGCTCATAGCGGACCTCGGGCCCGGAGCCTCGCAGTCCCACGGCGACCCCGTGCCACGTCTGGCGGGTCCGCTTCGCGGGCGAGCAGATGACCTCGGCGGGCAGCAGCTCGCGGCGGGCGAGCCAGGCGCCGACGGCGGCCGCGTCGGCGTGTCCGCGCGCGGTGAGCGGACGGTCGATGTCGGCGGTGCCCGCGGGGCGTTCGGCCTTCGCGTGGCGCAACAGCACGATGGTGCGTTCCGTCATGTGTGACAGCTTGCCTGATTGAGGGAGGAAACACCTGGGTATGGAACCCACATGGGTATCGGTGGAAGCATTTTCCTGATCGCCTTGGGTGCGATTCTCGCGTTCGCGGTCGAGTTCGACCTCGGTTGGCTCGACATCAACGTCGTCGGCTGGGTGCTGATGGTCGCTGGGTTCGCCGGTCTCGTGCTCACCCTGTGGTTCTGGCAGAACCGGCGCCGTGCTGCGACCACGGTGGTCGAGCCGACCGAGCGAGTGGTGCCCGTGCAGACCGAGCGGATCGAGGAGCGCCGAGAGGTGCGGCGCCCGAGCGGCCGAGTCTACGAGTAGAGCGCGAAGTAGATCGCGATGTGGTGGCAGAGCGCGGCCACCAGCGTGCAGGCATGAAAGAACTCATGGTGGCCGAAGACCGTCGGCCACGGGTTGGGGCGGCGTAGCGCGTAGAAGACGGCACCGACCGTGTACGCCACGCCGCCCACGATCAGCAGCACCAGCGCGGCAGGCCCGCCGTGGCGACCGATGTCGGGGAGTACGGCGATCGCGACCCAGCCCAGCCCGACGTACAGCGGCGCCGACGCCCACCTTGGCGCGTGCGGCCACACCAGCTTGAGTGCCACCCCGCCCACCGCTCCCGTCCACACGATCGCGAGCAGGATGGTGGCCGGCTTGGTCGGGAGCAGGAGCACACAGAACGGCGTGTACGTGCCCGCGATGAAGATGAAGATCATGGAGTGGTCGAGCCGCCGCATGATCTGGAAGCCACGCGGTGACCACACGCGCCGGTGGTAGAGCGCGCTCGTGCCGAAGAGGCCGCACACCGTGAGGCTGTAGATCACGCAGCTCACGATCGGTGCGACGCCCGGCCGGGTCGCGGCCAGCGAGCAGAGCACGATGCCGCAGACCGCGGCCACGAAGAACGCGTACGCGTGCAGCCAGCCGCGCATCCGCGGCTTGCCCACGTCGACCGGGCGGAGCCGGACAGGTGCCTCAGTGGTCACCGCTCCAGGTTACGGCACCGTAGGTTACTTGCAAGTAGATGCGAGGCATCGGGCACGATGACGTCATGCACATCCGCCGCGCCGGAGCCGCCGCCCTGCTGATCGAGTGCGCGGACGAGGGCGAGGTGGAGGCGTGGCGGGCCGAGCTGTGGCGCCGCCGCGAGCGCGGTGAGCTGGCCGCCGCCGAGGTCGTGCCAGGCGCGCGCACCGTCCTCCTCGACGGCCTCACCGACCCCCAAGAGACGGCCGGCCTGGTCGCGGGCTGGGCACCGCCGCCGCCCGCCGCCACCGCGCCGGGTCCGCTCATCGAGATCACCGTCTGGTACGACGGCAGCGACATCCCCGACGTCGCCGCGCATTGGGGGGTACCGGTGGAGGAGGCGGTGGCGCGCATCGCCGGCACCGAGCTGCGGGTCGCGTTCTGCGGCTTCGCGCCCGGCTTCGCATACCTGACCGGGCTGCCGTGGCCGGTGCCTCGACTCGACTCGCCGCGACCCCGCGTGCCGGCCGGCTCGGTGGCGCTGGCGGGGGAGTACGCCGGGATCTACCCCACCGCCTCGCCCGGCGGCTGGCGGCTCGTGGGGCGCACCGACGCGGTCCTCTTCGACGTGCGGCGAGACCCGCCCGCGCTGCTGGTGCCGGGCGCGCGCGTACGGCTACCCGCGGCATGAGTCGCGGAGCGAAGCGGAGCGCGAATGTTCCGCGGTCTGTTGGCGGGAGGGCCGCATGAGGCGCGAAGCGGAGCGGGAGGGCCGCATGATCGAGGTGCTCCGCGCCGGACCGCTCACCACCGTGCAGGATCTCGGGCGGCCCGGCTTCGCCCACCTCGGCGTGCCACGTGCGGGCGCGCTCGACGGCCCGGCGCTGCGGCTGGCCAACCGTCTCGCCGGCAATCCCGAGGGCGCGGCGGCGCTGGAGGTGACCGCGGGCGGTTGCTCGCTGCGGCTGGCCACGGCCGGGACGGTGGCGTTGACCGGGGCGTTCGCGCCGCTCTCCGTGGGCGGGCGGCCGGCTGCTTTCGCCCTGCCCGTGCCCGTACCGGCCGGTGCCGTCGTCACGGTGGGGCGGGCGGTGCACGGCGTGCGGTCGTACCTGGCTGTGGGCGGCGGGATCGCGGTCGAGCCGGTGCTCGGCAGCCGTTCGGCGGACACGCTCTCCGGGCTGGGACCGGCGCCGCTGCGCGACGGTGACCGGCTGCCGGTGGGCGCGTACGTCAGCCCATCCACTGTGGACTTCGTGCCGTGGCGGCCGCCGCCCTTGTCGCTGGCGCTCCGGATCAGGCTGGGGCCGAGGGCGGACTGGTTTACGGCCGAGGCGGTGGCGGCGCTGCTCGGCACGGCGTACACCGTCAGCCCGGTCAGCAACCGCGTCGGCGCGCGACTGGCCGGCGCGGCCCTGCCCCGCGCGGTGGCCGGGGAGCTGCCCAGCGAGGGCATCGTGCTCGGCGCGGTGCAGGTGCCGGCCAACGGGCAGCCGTTGATCTTCCTGGCCGACCACCCCACCACCGGCGGCTACCCGGTGATCGGCGTGGTCGACGACGTCACACCGCTCGCGCAGGCGGTGCCCGGTACTACCGTGACCTTCCATGGACCTGAACGCTGACCTGGCCGAGGGGTTTGGCGCCTGGCGCTTGGGCGACGACGACGCGCTGCTCGACGTGATCACTTCGGCGAACGTGGCGTGCGGCTTCCACGCCGGCGACCCGACCACGATGCGGCGCGTGTGCGCGGGCGCGGCGGAGCGGGGCGTCGCGGTGGGCGCGCAGGTCGGCTACCGCGATCTGGCGGGCTTCGGGCGGCGGCGGATCGAGTACGCCTTCGAGGACCTGCGCGACGACGTGCTCTACCAGATCGGCGCGCTGGACGGCTTCTGCCGCGTGGCCGGCACGCGTGTGCGGTACGTCAAGCCGCACGGCGCCCTCTACAACACCGCCGCGGCCGACGAGGCGCAGGCGGCGGCGGTGGTGGCGGCCGTGGTCGACTACGACCGCTCGCTGCCGGTGCTCTGCCCGCCCGGCTCGGTGCTCGCCCGGCTCGCGACCGGCGCGGGGCTGCGGGCGGTGGCCGAGGGCTTCGCCGACCGGGGATACCAGGCGAGCGGCGCGCTCGTACCGCGTACGTCGCCGGGCGCGCTCGTGAAGTCGCCGGACGAGGTGGCCGCGCGGGCGGTGCGGATGGCGGTCGAGTCGTCGGTGCGGGCCGTCGACGGGGTCGAGTTGCGGCTGCCGGTGGAGTCGATCTGCGTACACGGGGACACGCCAGGTGCCGTGGCGCTGGCGCGCGGCGTGCGGGCGGAGCTGGAGCGGGCCGGTGTGGTGCTAGGCCCCTTCGTCCAGGCCCCGCAGGATGAGCGGTAGCCGGGCCGCGCCGGCCCCGGTCACGTTGACGGGCACGCCCCAGTCCTGGCGCGTGAGGTGGCAGGCGGCGTGCTCGGCCTCCGCGTCGCAGGTCGCGGCCTGCGCCACCACCTGTAGGACCCCCTTCGGTACGGCCGGATTGAGCACCAGCCGCCGGGACAGGTCGGTCGTCTCCCCGCCACCGTCGAGCAGCAGCTCGGGCGGGGAGGCGGAGACCTCCAACCGGGTCGGCGGGCCGAATGACTCGTCCAGCTTCTGCCCCGGCGCCGGCGTGAAGATGACGTCGAGCGTGACCTCGCCCGGAGCCAGGTCGGTGGGCGGTCGCTCGGTGCGGTGGCGGGCGCCGGCGATCGTGGCCGCCCGCGGTATCGCGCCCGGTGCGAGCCGTACGATCCGGTGCGCCGCCGATTCGACGACGAGTACACCGCCGTCGGCCGTGAGCACCACGTCGCTCGGCTCGGCGAGGTCGGTGGCCACAGTGGACACGGTGTCGGTGGCGGGGTCGTAGTGGCGTACGGCGCCGTTGTAGGTGTCGGCCACCAGCACCGAGCCGTCCGGCAGGGCGCACACGCCGAGCGGATGCTGGAGCAGCGCCTCGCCCGCCGGCCCGTCGACGTGGCCGAAGTCGAAGAGCCCTTGCCCAACCGCCGTGTGCAGCCCGCCGTCCTGCACGTAGCGGAGGGCGGAGGTCTCGCTGTCGGCGAGCCACAGCCGCACACCGTGCGCGCTCAGCCCGGACGGCTGCGCGAGCCACACGTCGGGGAGGGCACCGTCGCGGAGCGCCTCGACGGTCGTGCCCGCGTAGACGCCGGTGGTCCGCTTCACCGGGTCAAACCACCACAGCTGGTGTATCCCGGCCATGGCGACGATCACGCGGTCGCCGTACCAGGCGACATCCCACGGCGAGGAGAGGTCGGTCGCGCGGGCGTCGTGCGCATAGCCGTCCACCGTGGAACGCCAGGGTCGCCCGCTGCCGGCGACCGTGGTGACCTCGCCGGTCTCCAGGCGTACACCGCGGAGCAGGTGGTTGACCGTGTCGGCGACCACCACGTCGTATCCGGCCACGCCCGCCTCGTGCTCCGGGAGCAGGCACAGCCCTTGCGGCTCGGAGAAGGCCGCGACCTCTGGTGCGCCGTCGGTCCGCCCGCGCTCGCCCGAACCGATCCGGCGAACGACAGTCTCGCCGTCGGGGGCGAGCTCGACCAGCGAGTGGTGGGCCGAGTCGGAGACGAGCAGGTTGCCGCTGGGCAGTACGAGCGCCTTGCCGGGGAAGCGGAGCGTGGTCACCGGCTCGGCGGGCGGCACGTACGGCCCGTCGCCGCGGTGCAGCGTGCCCTTGGCCTCGTGTTCGAGGATCAGCTCCTCGACCAGCAGGCTCAGCCCTTCGGCGTGCCCCTCGCCCGCCATCGAGGCCACCACGTACCCCTCGGGATCGACCACGGAGAGCGTCGGCCACGCCTTGGCCGCGTACTGCTCCCAGGTCTCCATCCGTGGGTCGTCGAGCACGGGATGCGCGACGCCGTACCGCTCGACGGCTGCCGCGAGCGCGTCGGCGTCCCGCTCGTGCTCGAACTTCGGCGAGTGCACGCCGATGATCACGAGCACGTCGCCGTACGCCTCCTCGAGTGGCCGCAGCTCGTCGAGTACGTGCAGGCAGTTGATGCAGCAGAACGTCCAGAAGTCGAGCAGGACGATCTTGCCGCGCAGGTCGGCGAGCTTCAGCTCCCGGCCACCGGTGTTGAGCCATCCCCGCCCACGCAGCTCGGGCGCGCGTACGCGGGCATGGCGACCCGTCGGCGGCGGCTCGGCGGCGGCCGCCTCCGGGTCAGCCACTGGCCGCCGGCTTGAGGCAGAGCACCTGGTCCTTGCCGCCGTCACCAGCGAGCACGATGTGTGGCTGGCTCTTGTCGGCGCACTTGTCCGGACTGTCCTCCTTGGACACGACCGTGAACGCGTTGGCCTCACCGCACTGGGCCTTGACCGCGCCGCTGGTGCCGGACTGCTTGACGCAGCTGCCAACCTCCGGGCTGAAGGCGCTGTCAGAGCCGCGCAGCGTGAGCAGCCACACGATGCCGAGCGGCACGATCACCACCAGGGCGGCGGCGACCATGACGAGTAGGAAGACGCGCAGGTTGCGCTCCTGCTGCTGCGGCGGCGCCTCGTCCGGCTGCGCGGCGTCGGAGGCGGCGGTCGGCTCGGGCTGGAACGCGTTGAAGCGGTCCTGCTCCTGATCGCCCTCCGGCTGCACGCCCCAGCCCGGTGCACCGTTTTGCGGCAGTCCCGGCGGCATGCCGGCGGCGGCGGGGAAGGTGGCAGTGCCGTGCGGCGGCCCCTGGTGCGGCTCGAATCCGCCGGGCGGCCCGTGCGGTGGCTGGAACCCCTGCGGCGGCTGGAACCCCTGCGGCGGCTGGAACCCCTGCGGCGGCTGGAACCCCTGCGGCGGCTGGTATGCCATCGGCGGCCCAGGCGGGTCATGCGGTCCGAAGCCGTCGGGCGGCCCCTGCGGCTGCCCGAACCCGGGCGGCCCCTGGTGCGGCTCGAACCCGCCAGGCGGCCCCTGCGGCGGCTCGTAGCCCCCGGGCGGGGGCGGGTACGGCGGCAAGGGCGCGGGGGCCGGCGCCGCGCCGAACCCCGCCGGGCTGGCCGGTGCCGCCGGACTGCCCGGCCCCGGTGCGCTGGTGAAGACGCCGGTCGGCTCGGAGTACGGCCCGGCCGGCGAGGCAGGCGCTCCCGGAGGCGCGCTGGGCGGCGGCGGTGCGACCCGTGCGCTCGCCGACACGCTGCCCTGGCGGGGCGGCGGCGGTGGTGGTGGCGGGGCGTCGTCTTCGGGGTCGGCGGGCGCTGGACGGCCGTAGACGCGCGGCTGCGGGCTCGACGCCTGCGGCGGCATCGGCTGCTCGGTCGGCGGCGTGATGCGGCTCGCCACGGGCACGGAGGCACTGGCCGATACCGGCTTGTCAGCGCCGGGCGTGCGCGGCTGCGGTACGGGCGGCGGCCCGTCCGCGTGCGGCGGGCCGAACTCGTGACCATTTGAGCCGAATGGCCCGGCGACCGGCACCGAGGCGGCCCCGGCGGGCCGTGGCGCATCGTCGCCTGCTCCGAAGAGCCCGCGACCAGGGCCCGGCTTGTCTGGTGGGGGCGTGCCGAGGTGCGCGCCCGGGACCCGGACCTCCTGCCCCTCGAACGGCCGCGGTGGCGGAGTGTCTTCCCGCTCCGGCTGGCGGTGCCCGGTGTCGAAGCGCGCCGGCTCGAAGCCACCGCCCGCGTCGGCACGGTCATGGCCGTCGGGCTCGAAGCGCCCGGCGCCCGCACCAAACGGGCCGCGCTCGAAGCCGCCAGGTGCGCCCGAGTCGGCGTTGCCCGAGTCGAACGGGCTGCGCTCGAAGCCGGGGCGGACCCGCTCCGCGTCATCCCGATCCGCGGGTCCGGCGCCGAAACCGTGGTCATCTGCCCGGTCGGGGTCGAAGCCAGGCTCACCGGGCTGGTGAGGTGCGAAGCCACGGGCTGGGGGCGTCGCGGCGCCGAACGGGCGGCCGGGCTCGAAGCCGCGGCCTTCCGGCGTCGCGGCGCCGAACGGGCGACCAGGCTCGAAGCCATCAGCCTCCGGACGGTCGGGAGCGCCGCCCCCGAAGGGCCGTCCCGCCGCGAAGCCTTGGTCGTCGGCCCGGTTGGGGTCGAAGCCAGGCGGTCCGGCCTCGAAGCCCCGCTCGCTGGGCGCTCCGGCGCCGAAGGGCCGGTCTGCCGCGAAGCCACGGGCGTCCGGCTGGCCGGCCTCGAAGTCGCGCTCGCTGGGCGCTCCGGCGCCGAAGGGCCGGTCTGCCGCGAAGCCACGGGCCTCCGGCTGGCCGGCCTCGAAGTCGCGCTCGCTGGGCGCTCCGGCGCCGAACGGCGGGCCCGCCTCGAAGCCGCGCTCGCTCGGCGCTCCGGCACCGAAGGCTCGGTGCGGCTCGAAACCACGGTCGCCGGCGCGCGCCGGGTCGTGGTCGGGACCGTCGGACCCGGGGCCGTCAGCCTGCCCAGGCTCGCGGCGGCTGGACTCGAAGGCTCCCGGCCAGGCCGACCCGAAGCCGGCGGGCTCCCGCCGACCCGCGTCGAAGCCGCCGCTCTCGTGCGGGGGGCCGTCAGCCTGCGGCCGGCTCAGCGCGAATCCGCCCGGCTCCTGCCCGCCAGGGCCGAAGGCGCCGGAATCCGGCTCACCGTCGCGCGGACCGCGCTCGCCCTGACCGAAGCCCTCGCGGCCCTCGTGGTTTTCGTGGACCTCGCGGCCGAAGCCGTCTCGACCGGCCGGCCCGAAGCCCTCCCGGCCCGGACCGGCTCCTGTGGCCGGTCCAAAACCGTCGCGGCCGAAGCCCTCGCGCCCAAAGCCCTCGTGCGGGGCGTCGCCGCCCCCCGCGGGACCGAAGCCTTCGCGAGAGCCGTCGCGGCCGAAGCCTTCGTGTGGGGGGTCGCCGCTCCCTGCGGGACCGAAGCCTTCGCGAGGGCCGTCGTGTCCGAAGCCCTCGTGCGGGGAGTCACCGTGCCCGGCGGCGCCGAAGCCTTCACGGCCACCGAAGCCGCCCGCGCCGAAGCCGCCACGGTCGCCAGGGGCAGGCGCTCCGAAGTCGCGCGGGCCCGACCCGAAGTCGCCCCGACCGGAGCCGCCGGCACCGGATTCGTGGCCTGGGCCGGCATCGCGGCCGGGATCGAAGTCGTCGTCACGCGCCCCGAAGCCCTCGCGGCCGCCTCCACCGAAGCCGCCGCCCTCGGGACCGCGCGCCTCGAAGGCACGCGCCTCTGGCGGTGCGCCGGCGAAGCCACCGCCGTCCGCGCCGAAACCGCCGCCTGCGCCGAACCTGCCGTCTGCGAAGCCGTCCGCCCCGAAGCCGCCGCGCGCGGCATCACCGGAGCTGTCGCGTCCGCCGGCTGCGGCGCCGTCCGGGTCGAAGCCACCGCCGAATCCGCCGGGCTGGGGGTGGGCACCGCCGAAGGCAGCGTCGCGGGACATCGGCTCAAGTGGCTCGAAGCGGCCGGGCTCGCGCTTGGGGAGCCCGCCATGCCCGGCGGCTCCCGAAGAGTCGAAGGGTCCGGGGTCGGCAGGCGGCGGAAAACCCTGGCCAGGCTGATATCCAGGCCCGAAGCCGTGCCCCTCCGGCGCCCCCGGAACAGCAGCGCCCGGAACAGCAGCGCCCGAAACAGAAGGACCGAAAGCAGGAGGACCCGCAGCGGAAGCGCCCGAAACCGGAGCGCTCGACCCGCCCGATACAGGCGCGCCGGAAACAGAGGCACCAGACACCGGGGCGCCGGAAACCGACGCCGAACCGGAGACCGAAGCCGAGCCGGAGGCGGGGCCTGAGGGCGGCGGCGGGTACGAGGTGGGGGGCGGTGGCCAGGCGCCCGCTGGCGACCACGCCTCGGGCGGCAGGCCGACCGGCTCGGCGGCCGGCCGGGGCACCGAGGCGGAGCCCTGCGGTACGGAGGCGCGACCGCTGCCGCCACCGGGCTCGCGCACCGGCACCGAAGCCGATCCGCTGGCACCGGTGGACGGCGAGGTGTTGGGGGGCGGCGGGTATGCGGCCGGGGGCGGCGGGTATGCGGCCGGGGGCGGCGGATAGGCGCCGGGCTGTGGGGACCAGCCGGCGGGGAAGGCCGGTGCGGGCGGAGCTGGCTCGGCGCCACCTGGCGGCTGTGCGCCCCACGCGGGGGCACCCCACTCGCTGTCGTGCGCCGGCTGGCCGCCGAACGGCGCGGGTCCGCTGGCGCCCCGCGCAGCGTCGTCCGGCTCGTGGCCGGGGTGCTGCGGGCCCTCGGACGTCATGTTGCGCCTCCTCCATCGCATCTCGGCCGTGCCGCCTCCGCGCGGAGGTCCGGCGAAGCCGGCCGGGCAGTGCACCGTCCTCACCGGCTCCGCTGCCACCGATGGTCGATCGACGACGGCAGGGACGCGGTCGGAGGGCGGCGACCCCGCCAACCGTACCGGGCGCTCGCAGCCATGAGGAATCCCGGTCTCAGGACCTGTCAGTGCCCCAAGTGGCCTGTACACATGCCAACGACCCGCCCGGTGAAACCGGACGGGCCGTGGATCTGCGTGGTGGAACTACCCGTAGTAGCGCTGCGCGATGACGCGGATCTCGTCGCGCACGGCCGGCGAGTTTGCCTGGCGAAGCGCGCGCTCGATGGCGCGGGCGCGACGCGAGGCCTCGCGGTGGCTGCGGTAGCGGTCGAGCATCTTCATGGTTTTGTGTCCCTCCCCCTGTAGCTCCCTTCCATTAGAGCGCGGGCGAGGGGCGGGTGACCAACGATTATTAGGTGACGCCGGCCACCCGCCTAAGAAACTAAGTCCAAGCCAGGAGGGTCGCCTCCGGATCGGTGAGGAAGGCCCCCACGTCACGCAGGAACTTCGAGCCCAGCTCGCCGTCGATGATGCGGTGGTCGAAGGAGAGTCCGAGCGTGGTGACCTGCCGCACACGGATCTTGCCCTTGTGGACCCACGGCGCCTCCTTCACCGCGCCGAAGGCCAGGATCGCCGACTCGCCGGGCGGCAGGATCGGCGTGCCGGTGTCGACGCCGAAGACGCCAACGTTGGTGATCGTGAAGGTGCCGCCCTTCATGTCCGCCGGCGCGGTGCGCCCGGACTTGGCGGTCTGCACCAGCTCGGTCATCGCGTCGGCCAGCTCGCGCAGTGACAGCCGTCCGGCGTCCTTGATGTTGGGGACGATCAGGCCGCGGTCGGTGGCGGCCGCGATGCCGAGGTTGACGTACTGCTTGACGACGATCTCGTCGCCCGCCCATGTCGAGTTGATCAGGGGATGGCGGCCGACGGCGAGCAGCACCGCCTTGGCCACCAGCAGGAGCGGGGAGATGCGCACCTCGCGCCACTCCGGCAGGGCGCGCAGCCGGTCGAGCGCCTTGATCGAGCGTGTCATGTCGATCGTGAGGAACTCGGTCACGTGCGGCGCCGTGAACGCCGACGACACCATGTTTTCCGCCGTGAGCTTGCGCACGCCCTTGACCGGGATCCGCTGCTCGCGCTCACCGGAGAAAACGGCGGGGGCGGCGGAGGGAGCCGACACCGCCGCCTGCACGTCGTCTCGCGTGATCGAACCCTGCGGGCCCGTGCCGGTCAGGCCGGTGAGGTCGACGCCGAGGTCGCGGGCGAGCTTGCGTACGGGCGGCTTGGCCAGCACACGCGCCGGAGGCGCTGGCGCCTCCACGACCGGCGGAGGCGGCGGGGGAGCGGGGGTGACGGTCACGGGAGGCGGGGCCACACTGGCCGTACTCCCATTGGTTTTGCGGGGTCGACGGGAGGCCGCGGCCGTCCGCGGACCGTAACCCACCAGGACCGGGGTGCGCTCGGCCTCGGCCGGCTCGCCGGCCCCGGGGTCGGTGTCGATCGCGATGATCGGCACGCCGACCTCGACGGTCGTGCCCTCCTGGTGGTGGATCGCGTGCACCTTGCCGGCCCACTTCGCCGGGATCTCGACCGCGGCCTTGGCGGTCTCCACCTCGACGATCGGCTGGTTGAGCTCGATGGTGTCGCCCACCGCGACGAGCCACTTGAGGATCTCGCCCTCGACCAGGCCCTCGCCGAGGTCGGGGAGCGGGAACTCCTTGATCCGCGACACGCCGCTCACCACCCGAAGGTGCGGTCGACGGCGTCGAGCACTCGGTCGAGGTCGGGCAGGTAGTCCTCCTCCAGCCGCGCGGCCGGGTAGGGCGTGTCGAAGCCGGTCACCCGCAGCACCGGCGCCTCGAGCGAGTAGAAGCATTCCTCGGTGATCCGAGCGGCGATCTCCGCGCCCAGCCCGACGTTGCTCGGCGCCTCGTGCACCACCACGCACCGCTCGGTGCGGCGCACCGACTCGTACACCGGCTCAAGGTCGAGCGGCGACAGCGTGCGCAGATCGAAGACCTCCAGGTCGCGGCCGTCCTCCTGGGCGGCGGTCGCCGCGTCGAGGGCGGTACGCACCATCGGACCGTACGCCAGCACGGTCACGTCGGTGCCGGGCCGCAGCCGCCGCGAGGCGTGCAGCGGGTAGGTGGCCTCGGTGTCGACCTCGCCCTTCTCGTGATAGCGCCGCTTCGGCTCGAGGAACACGATCGGGTCGTCGGAGGCGATGGCCTGCTGGATCATCGTGTACGCGTCTTGCGGCGTGCTGCACGCCACGACCTTGAGACCGGCGGTGTGCGCGAAGTACGCCTCGGGCGACTCGGAGTGGTGCTCGACCGCCCCGATGCCCCCGCCGAACGGGATCCGGATCACCATGGGCACCTTGACCTTGCCCTGCGACCGGAAGTGCATCTTGGCGACCTGGGAGACGATCTGGTCGTACGCGGGGTAGACGAAGCCGTCGAACTGGATCTCGCACACCGGGCGGTAGCCGCGGATCGCGAGGCCGATGGCCGTGCCGATGATGCCCGACTCGGCCAGTGGGGTGTCGATGACCCGGTCTTCGCCGAAGTCCTTCTGGAGGCCGTCGGTGATCCGGAAGACGCCGCCCAGCTTGCCCACGTCTTCGCCCATGACGAGCACCTTGGGGTCACTCTCGAGGGCGGCGCGGAGGCCGGCGTTGAGCGCCTTGCCAATGGTGAGCTTCTCGGCCATCAGTGCGCACTCCCCTCGAACGAGTCCAGGTACTCGGCGAACCGCTCGCGCTGGGCGTCGACGACCGGCGAGCCGTTGGGGTAGGCGTGGTCGAAGAGCGTCAGCGGGTGCGGGTCGGGCATGGCGAGCACGCGCTCGCGCAGGTGCAGCGCCTCCTGCTTGGCCTGCTCGTCGACCTCGGCGAGGAAGTCGGCGTCGGCGATCTGCTGCTTTTCCACGAACGCGCGTACGCGGGCGATCGGGTCCTTCGCCTGCCACTCCTCGACCTCGCTCGCGACCCGGTAGCGGGTCGGGTCGTCGGTGGTGGTGTGGGCGCCCATCCGGTACGTGTACGCCTCGATCATCGTGGGGCCCTGCCCGTGGCGGGCGTTGTCGAGCGCGGCCCGGGTCACCGCGTACGTGGCTAGCACGTCGTTGCCGTCGACCCGCAGGCCGGGGAAGCCGAAGCCGTCCGCCCGGCGATAGAGCGGGATGCGGGTCTGCTTCTCGATCGGCTCGGAGATGGCGTACTGGTTGTTCTGGCAGAAGAAGACGATCGGGGCGTGGAAGACGCTCGACCAGATGAACGCCTCGTTGACGTCGCCCTGTGAGGTGGCGCCGTCGCCGAAGTAGCAGATCACGGCCTCGCCGTCGTCGCCGCCGACCTTGCCGTCCTTGGCGATGCCCATGGCGTATCCGGTCGCGTGCAGCGTCTGCGCGCCGATCACGATCGTGTACATGTTTACCTTGAACTCAACCGGGTCCCACGCGCCCTGGTCGACGCCGCGGAAAAGGCTGAGCGGCATGATCGGGTCGATGCCCCGGCAGTAGAGCACGCCGTGCTCGCGATAGGTGGGGAACGCCATGTCCTGCGACCGCAGCGCCCGGCCGGAGCCCACCTGAGCCGCCTCCTGCCCCAGCAGGCTGGCCCAGATGCCCAACTCGCCCTGGCGCTGGAGGGCGGTCGCCTCGGCGTCGAGGCGGCGGATCACCACCAGGTCGCGGTAGAGCCCTCGGTATTCCTCGTCGGTGAAGTCGACCGTGTATTCGACACCGTCGGCGCCGACCGACCTCTCGATCCGCTCCCCGTCCGGGGTGAGTAACTGGACGAAATCCGGCGCTGGTTCGCCGGCAACCTCCCTGCCGCGGGCAGCAGCCCCGCGGTCGCCCTTCGCCATCCGTCTCTCCCTGTCGTCGGTGCGGCTGCCGGGGGTGTCCCGGACCGCGTGGCTCGGATGCCACGCCTAGCCCGGGTGTGGGTTGCCGCGTGGCACTGCGGCGGCCCCCGTCTCGTGATCACCGCGGCTTGGCGGAGACTACGGTGGCGGTGCCGTCGGGTCCATATTCGCAGAGGTGAGGAGCCTCTCTATAGAGCCACCTCAGATCCGGCGGCGTCTTCTCGTCGCGTCCCTGGTAGCGGCGTTGCCGGCAAAGGTGTGGTCGCGAGGGCGCCCGGCCTGTCGATCAAGAAGGCCAATAGCGGATCAAGGTCATCGGCGTGGGCGGATTCGTCGGATTGCGCCGGAAAGTTGGCACATTGACACGCTGGCTAGCGGTGGCGCTGTGTGTCGGCTTGCGCCACCCTGTGTGAGGACTTTGACGCAAAGGAGCTTCGGTCGTGCCGCAATTCGGCGACAGCCCGGTGCCGCTGCTCGTCCGCCATCGGCGGTCGGGCGGCACACACGTCGCTGACCGGCGGGTCGCCGGTGTGCATCGAGCGACCGGCCTGGCGGGCCCCACCAGGCGATACACCGTGATCGTGGTCATGCTCGCGACCATGTCCTCACTGCCGATCCTCGCCGCGATCGGCACCGGCTCGGCCGATGTCGGCGATTCGGTCGACGCGCTTGGCACCACGCCGTTCATCGCGCCGCCCTCGGAGGGGCCGGTGGTCGTGCCTCCGCCTCCGCCCACCGCGTTGCCGGCCGAGGTGCCGCTCCCCGCCGGCGTGGCCGAGCAGTTGCGCGCGGGCGCTCCGGAGAAGGAGCCCCGCCAGCGCCGCGTGGCGAGAAAGACCACCAAGCCCCCGACTCGCCACACCGAGTCGGTCCCCGCGCCGCCGCCGGCCAGCCGGCCGCCCAGGCCCACCGAGCCGACGGCCCCGCCATCCCCCGCGCCCTCGCCGTCCCCCTCGCCGACGCCCTCGCCGCGGCCCTCGCTCATCCCGCTGCCGCCGCGGCCGTCCTTCCCGTCCTTCCCTTACGTGCCGCTGCCGCCCTCCGCCACGCCGCCCGTCATCCCGCCGACCGGCCTCCCCTCCTGCTGGCCGGATCTCGACGCCTGCCTGTCGGACCCCTTCGGTAGCTTGCGGCCATGAGCGTTCACTACCAGGTGACCTTCTCGACCGCCGACCCGCACGGGCTGGCGGCGTTCTACGCCGAGGCGGTCGGCTATGTGGTGGAGGATCACTCCGCCCTGATCAGGATGCTGCTCGATCAGGGCGCGACCAGCGAAGACGACGTGGAGACCGTCGACGGGCGGCTGCGCTGGCGTAAGTACGCGGCGATCCGTGACCCCGAGGGGCCGTTCGACGAGCACTCCGGTGCCGGGCGGGGCGGGCGGATGCTCTTCCAGGACGAGCCGACCCCCAAGGCCGCGAAAAACCGCCTCCACCTCGACCTGCACGCGGGCGACCGGAAAGACGAGCTGATCGAGCGGCTCACCGAGCTGGGCGCGCGGCGCCTGTGGGAGGCGTCCGTCGGTCCGCAGGGCTGGGTCACCCTGGCCGACCCCGACGGCAACGAGTTCTGCGTGAGCTAGGGCCACACCTTTCGCCAGGCCAGATTTGGGCTGCCGCGATGTCCGTCGTGGTCCGGACCGTTGCTCCCGCAGCCTCGCCCTCCGCGGTCTGCCCCGCTGCCGCAGCGCGGCTCAGCGCAGGTCGTCGCGGTTGGCCTCGATCCATGCGTCGAGCGCTGCCGGGTCGCTCGGGTCGATGCCCTCCGCGATCAGCTGGGCCACCGCCGCGGTCGCGGGGCTGCGCCGCTCGCCGGTCGTGTAGAGCCGGACGAACTCAGGGATCATCTCCTCGATCGCCGAGTCGGTGCGCTCGGCCGCCGGCGCCGGGAGGCCCCGCTGCCGGTTGGCGTACGCGGCCCAGGCCCGCACCACGCGTGGGAGCATCGCCGCGTCGTCCATGTCGAGCACGGCCCGCCGGTGCACCCAGTCGAGCAGGAAGAGCCCGGCCACCGCGGGGCTCCACCGCATCGGGTCGGGATCGGAAAACGTGGACGTGTGGTCGAAGACCAGGCTGAGGCAGAAGTGCAGCGACGGCAGCTCCGCCTCGGAGACCTCGTGCAGCCCGAAGTGGACCGCCTCCGGCGACCCGAGGAAGTGCCGCACCAACTGCGTGCGCTCGTCGGACGTGGGCGGCTCGGGCTCGCTCGGCACGACGCTCAGCGTGGGCGAGGGCAGCAGCGCCAGCCGGGCGCCGGCCAGCGCGCGGTCGGTGGCGAGTGACCCCTCCTCCGGCAGGTCGGTCAGCCCGTCGGTGATGCGCAGGTGGCGGGCCACCTCGCCGCGGAGCCGGCGGGGGTCCTCCTCGCGAAACCAGGTCAGCTCGTCGGCCGCGCACATCTCGCGCACCTGGCCGAGGATGCGCTCGGCCGGCCCGCCCACGAAGACGTCTTTGGTGATGCCGATGTTGTGGTCGACCAGCGCCACCACGGCGTGCTCCGGCCCGCCCGAGTCGCGGTCGTCGTAGGCGAAGGTGGCGAGGTAGGAGGTCTGGTCGCCCCACACGTCCCCGTACGCGTACGTGCCGGTCACCCGTACACGGCCGAGCTGGTCGGCCCACGACGGCGCCTGCGCCCCGCGTTTGACGGTGGCGGCGCCCGGCGCCTCGGGCACGAGGGTGGCGAAGATTTCGCGGATGGTGGTCGCGGCGGCGGTGCGGCGGCGCGATGTGGCCGAGAGGAAGGCGCTCACGAAGTCGCGCACCGCGAAGGCCCGGTCGTCTTCCGCGATCGCGTAGACGCTGCCCAGCAGCGCGGTGCCAAGCATCTCGGCGTCGAGCGCGCAGTCCAGCTTGGTCACGTCCCGCGCGGCCCGGAGCACCGCCTCGTAGGGAGTCTGTGGCGTGGCCATGTGCCCGACCCTACGCCCGCTCGCGGCGATCGAATACCAAAAGGGTCGCCGGGAGAACCACGCCGAGCGCGAGCGCGCCGAGGCTCGCCGCCAGGTCCAACCCCGTCAGCTCACCGTGGTCGCGCAGGTGAAAGGCCAGGTGGAGGGAGGAGAAGACCAGCACCCCGCACAGGACCACCGCGGTCACCTTGCGATCCGCGAGCCATGCCGCCAGCATCAGGAGTACGCCCAATGTGATGAACGTGGCGCCCAGATCCGTGACCAGGTGTGTGTTGTACGGAGGGTAGGCGGCCGTCCACGCGTGTCCGAGTCCGGGGAAGTTGTCGAAGAACCACCGTGGCGCGAGCGTCGCCGGCACGCCCCAGGAGAGGTGCAGCACGCCGAGCAGCGCAAGCCCGCCACGGACCAGCCTCTTCCTCATGACCGGGCCGACTGGAGTGCCTCCCGCGCCTCGGCGTACGAGTGCAGCACCGCCCGCACCGGTGCGACCACATGGTCGCGGGCCACCTCGGTCACGGCCGCGCGCAGCCGGTTTTCCGCCCGCCGGCGGGCTCGCCGCGAGGCTTGGCGGATGAGGGGGCGGACGAGCAGGCCCAGCAGTACCCCGGCCAGAATCCCGCCGACCAGCAGCACGGTGGGCAGTGGCACCACGCCGACCTTGGGGTAGTCGAGCGGCGGGAGCCCGAGCACACGCAGCGCGTACCCGACGACAAGCCACAGCAGGCCGCCGATCGCGGCGAGCGTGACCAGCCACTGCAACGCCCCGACGACCCGCCACCAGGCCGGCCGGTACTCCGTGTGCACGCTGGTGCTCGCCACCGCTTTGTCGAGCGCGTCGGGCACGTCGTGCAGGCGCGAGCGGGCGGCCGTGTTGACGGCGGTCGACCAGGGCGGAGGCAGGGGCGAGGCGGCCCGGTCGGCGACCGTACGCACGGCCAGGCTCACCGCGGCGCGCTGGGCGGCGTTGGGGTCGGGGACGGAGGTGGCGCCGATCGGCCTGCCCGGCTCGTGCCCCTCGGGCAGGTGCAGCCGCCGCAGCGGGTCGGCCCGCAGCCGCCGCCAACCGCGTACGACCGGCCAGCCGGTGGCCTGCGCGGCGCGGTGCTGGTAGGCCCGCTCGGTCGCCTCCGCCACCGCTGGTACGCCCGCCGCCACCGCCAGCGCGTCGGTCAGCTCGCGTACCGTCTTGCGGTCGATCTCGTCTTCGGCCACGGCTGGTCCGACCACATCGGACAGTTGGTCGACCACCGTGTCGACGTCGCCGGAGAGGCGCCGGAGCGAGGCCTGGCGCTCGGCGACCGTACGTTCAAGCAGAGCCCGCAGGTCGGCGATGGCCGGCCGGTGCACCGCGGTGGTGGCCAGCAGCGGCACGCCGTCGAGCTCGTCGGCGTCGAGCAGCTTGCGGAGGTCGTCGAGGACCCGCTCGACCTCGTCGCGGGGTAGCCGGTCGGCCTGGTTGAGCACGACCACCGTGACGTCCTTGTGGTTGCGGAACTCCTGGAGGTAGCGCGTGTGCACCACACGGTCGGCGTATTTCTGCGGGTCGACGACCCACACGACCAGGTCGACAAGGCCGAGGAGGCGGTCGACCTCCAGGCGGTGCGAGCGTTCGACCGAGTCGAAGTCGGGCAGGTCGAGCAGCACCAGCCCGTGCAGCGCCGCCTCGTCGTCGCCGTCGAGCGCGCTCTCCCGGATGAACCGGTGCCTCGGCAGCACGCCGACCCAGTCGAGCAGCCGGTTGGCGCCCTGGAGGTTGCCCCACACGCAGGCGTGTGCCATGCCGGTCGTCGGGCGGCGTACGCCAACCGGCGAGAGGTCGAGGCGGGCGAGCGCGTTGAAGAGGCTGGACTTGCCGCTGCCGGTCGCGCCGGCCAGCGCCACCACAGTGTGGTCGCGGGAGAGGGCGAGGCGGGCGCCGGCCCGCTCGACCACGGTGTGCGCCGCGATCAGCCGCTGCTCGGGCAGGTGGCCGGCGACCACGCGGGTGAACCGGTCGATCGCCTCGACCCGCCCCGCGAGCCGGTCGGCGTCGATCCGCTCCTCGCCCCGCAACCTGCTCAGGATGCTCACTCGCTCACCCCTGGGAGGGTCAGTCCGGTGCCGCCGGTCAGCTCCGCCTTCGCCCGCGTGTACTCCACCAGCGCGGCGGCGTCGCGCAGGTCCTTGCCCGGGTCGGCGGTGATGCCAGCGGCGATCAGGCGGTCGGCGTAGCGCGCGGCCTCCGCGTCCAGCAGGGCGTCGGTGCGCGAGATCAGGTCTTCGCGGGCCCTCGTGGCCAGGGTACGGATGGCCTGGTCACCGAAGACCGCTTCGAGTACCTTCTGCGCGGCGACCGTCGTGCCACCGGCCACCGCCACCTCCGCGCCCGTCGGGATGAACGCCGTCGAGGCGAAGACGCCGATCATGACGAGCAGCCCGGTGGCGTTCACCGCGTACGCCGCGCCCCGGGCCGTCGCGCGCTTGTGCCCGGCCTGCTGGCGAATCAGCTCCAGCACGCCCCGCTGCCAGTCGCGGACCAGCCGCTCGGCCCGCTCGGGCAGGTCGGGGCTGGGGCGGCCGAGCGAGGGTTCGAGGAGGGCGGCGCCGGCGGGGTGCGCCTGCCAGCCCGTGTACGCCGCCTCGGCCGCGTCCGCCGCCGCGCCCCGGAGCAGCGTCACCAGGTTGGCCTCGATCGCCGACCTCAGCTCGCGTCCCGGCTGCGGGCGCCCGGTGAACGCGGCCACGATCCGGTCGCGCATCCGCCCCACCCGCGCCTCCAGCGTGCGCAGCAGCTCGCCGGTGCCAATGAACTCCTGCCACCGCGCCAGCACCTCGCCGCGCAGCAGCCGCCCGTCCTGTACGCCCTGCGCGACCGTGCGGCGCCCGGCCCGGTACGCCGCGCGTACCCGGTCGTCGAGCGCGTCGGCGGTGGTGACCTGCTCATCCGCCGCGGCCGCCAACCCCTCCACCGCGGGTACGAGCGCGGCCAGCGCACCGTCGAGCGTCTGCCGTACGACGGCCGCGCGCGTGGCCGCGTCGGTCGCGATCCGGGCGAACCACGCACGCAGCGGTGCCGTCACCAGCTCGGGCAGCAGACCGTGACGGTCCACTTCGGTCTCCGGGAGTACGAAGAGCGGCGCGGTGCCCAGGCCGTGGATGGAGAGCATCTCCAGGAGGTGGGCGGTGACCTCCTCGGCCGCCTCGGGGGGCACGCGGTCGAGCACCAGCGCGGTCACCGTGCCCCGGAAGCGGGCCGTCTGGAGCAACTCCCAGGGCACCGCGTCGGCGTACCGGGACGCGGTGGTGACGAAGAGCCACAGGTCGGCCGCGGCCAGCAGTTGGGCGGCGAGCGTGCGGTTCTCGTCCACAACGGAGTCGATGTCGGGCGCGTCCAGGAACGCCAGCCCGGGCGCGAGCGCGGGCGCGGCGACGATCTGCAGCGAGCGCGGGTCGGCGGACGCCTCGGCGGTGCGGGTCAGCCCCGGCAGCAGATCGCCGCGGCGAAACCACTGCATGTCGGCGGGGTTGCAGACGAGTACCGGTGTGCGCGTGGTCGGGCGCAGCACGCCGGCCGGGCTCACCGGTACCCGTACGAAGCTGTTGACCAATGTGGACTTACCCGCACCGGTCGACCCGCCCACCACGACCAGCAGCGGCGCGTCCAGCCGCGCGAGGCGGGGGAGCAGGTAGTCGTCAAGCTGTGCGAGGAGGGCCGCGCTGACCTGGCGGGCATCCTCGGCGGAGGCCAGCACCAGCGGGTACGCCGAGCCGGCGATCGCCGAACGCAGCCGCCGCAGCGCGGACGCGATCTCCGCGGCGGTGTCGTCGGCCGGGTCCACCTCGTCGGCCGGGGGCCGCGCGTGTGCGGGCCGGGGCGGCCACTCGGCGGGCGGTACCTGGAGGGCCGGCTCACTGGCCGCCTGACTCCGGGCGGCGACGGTGGTGGCCTCCTCGCGGGCGCGGGTCGGCGTCGCTTCGGTAGGGCGGGACGCGCCGGTAGTAGCTGTTGGCGGCTGGGCCGCGTCGGTGGTGCCCGCGGTCGAGGTACCAGCCGTGGCCGCCGTGGCTTCGGCTGCGGTGTCCACTGTGGCCTCTTCGGTCACCGTGGGCTCTGCCTCGGCTTCCCAGGCCACGGCCGGGTCGCCTGCGGTGGTGGTCCCCTTGGCCGGAGTGGCGCCGGCTGCCGCTCCCTCGACCATGCCCTTGCCTGCGGTGGTGGTCTCCTCGGCGACGGCGGTGTCGGCTGCGGCCATCTCGGATCGTCCCGGCTCGGCCGCCGCTCCGGATGTGACGGCGTCCGCGCTCCCCGCCGAGGCGCCGGTGCTTCCCGCTGAGGCGTCGGGTTCTGCCGAGGTGTCCGCGTCCGTTCGGGTCTCGGTGCCTGCGGCTGAGGTCTCCGGGTCCGTCGCTGGCGGGAGGTCAGCCTCGGGTATCGCGGCGCTTGATACCGGTTCATCGCCCGACGCCGGATTTATCCCCTTTTCGGGCACCTTGTGGCCCTTATCGGCCGACGTAGCCTTACCCTCCGCTTTCCCGATCTCCTCGCCTGGTGGCGACGAGGGCTCGGGCGAGGGCTCCGGGTCAGCATCGGTCGCAGCACCGATGCCCTGGTCAGGCCCCGGTTTCGGGCTGGCCGGCGGCTCATCGGGAGTCACGGTAGGCGTGCCGGATCTGCCCGCCGGCATGTCACCGTGCGACGTCACGGGTAAAGACTGCCCGATCCACGCAACGCAGACAACAGGAACCGTGGGGCTTCCGCGCGCCTTTGCCCGTTTCAGGGGGACCCGGTGTCACGCGGTCGATTCATCATTATCTAGCCCTCCGCCAGCCTTGCGCGTGATGGACTCAACTTCTGACTTGACGCTGGCTGGTCCCGTGGCACTATTGAGTCCGGTCCACTCAACTTGACACAAAGACTCACGTCAGAAGCGAGGGAAGCGAACATGGCACGTGCGGTCGGCATCGACCTCGGCACCACGAACTCATGCGTAAGCGTGCTCGAGGGCGGCGAGCCCACCGTCATCGCGAACGCCGAGGGATCGCGCACCACGCCGTCGATCGTCGCGTTCGCCCGTAACGGTGAGGTGCTCGTTGGTGAGGTCGCGAAGCGCCAGGCGGTGACCAACCCCGACCGGACGATCCGTTCGGTCAAGCGGGAGATGGGCTCCAACTGGACCATCGACATCGACGGTAAAAAGTACACCCCGCAGGAGATTTCCGCGCGGGTGCTCATGAAGCTCAAGCGGGACGCCGAGTCCTACCTGGGCGAGCGGATCACCGACGCGGTGATCACCGTTCCGGCGTACTTCAACGACGGCCAGCGCACCGCCACCAAGGAGGCGGGCGAGATCGCGGGCTTCAACGTGCTCCGGATCGTCAACGAGCCCACGGCGGCCGCCCTGGCGTACGGGCTGGACAAGGGCACCAAGGAGCAGACCGTCCTCGTCTTCGACCTCGGTGGTGGCACGTTCGACGTGTCGCTGCTGGAGCTCGGCGAGGGCGTCATCGAGGTGAAGTCCACCAGCGGTGACAACCACCTCGGCGGCGACGACTGGGACGAGCGGATCATCGACCACCTGGTCAAGACCTTCCGCGGCCAGCACGGCGTCGACCTGTCGCAGGACAAGATGGCCATGCAGCGGCTCAAGGAAGCCGCCGAGAAGGCCAAGATCGAGCTGTCCGCGGCCACCACGACGAGCATCAACCTGCCGTACATCACGGCTGGGCCGGCTGGCTCCGACGGCAGCCCGTCCGCGCCGCTGCACCTCGACGTGACCCTCACCCGCGCCGAGTTCCAGCGCATGACGCAGGACCTGCTCGACCGCTGCAAGGGCCCGTTCGAGCAGGCGATCAAGGACGCCGGCGTGAAGGTGGCCGACGTCGACCACGTCATCCTGGTCGGCGGCTCGACCCGTATGCCGGCCGTCTCCGACCTGGTCAAGCAGCTCACCGGCCGCGAGGCCAACAAGGGCGTCAACCCGGACGAGGTCGTGGCCGTCGGTGCCGCGCTTCAGGCCGGCGTGCTCAAGGGCGAGGTCAAGGACGTCCTGCTTCTCGACGTGACGCCGCTCAGCCTGGGCATCGAGACCAAGGGCGGCATCTTCACCAAGCTGATCGAGCGCAACACCACCATCCCGACCAAGCGCTCCGAGGTCTTCACCACGGCTGACGACAACCAGCCCTCGGTGCTGATCCAGGTGTTCCAGGGCGAGCGGGAGATCGCGGCCTACAACAAGAAGCTCGGCACCTTCGAGCTGACCGGCCTGCCGCCGGCGCCGCGTGGCGTGCCGCAGATCGAGGTCACCTTCGACATCGACGCCAACGGCATCGTCCACGTCAACGCCAAGGACCTGGGCACCGGCAAGGAGCAGTCGATGACGATCACCGGCGGCTCGGCGCTGCCGAAGGACGACATCGACCGCATGATGCGCGACGCGCAGGAGCACGCCGACGACGACAAGCGGCGCCGCGAAGAGGCGGAGACCCGCAACCTCGCCGAGCAGCTCCAGTGGCAGACCGAGAAGTTCCTGGCCGAGAGCGGCGACAAGCTGCCCGCGGAGTCCAAGGACCAGATCAACGACGCGCTCGGCGAGCTGCGCAGCGCGCTGGGCGGCAGCGACCTGGAGAAGATCAAGTCGGCGCATGAGAAGCTGGCCACCGTTTCGCAGCAGGCCGGTTCGCTCCTCTACGCGCAGCAGGCCGAGCAGCCGACTCCCGGTGACGCTGGTGCCAACCCGGGCGCCGGTGCGACGGGTGCGGCCGGTGCTGGCAGTGCCGGCGGTGCCAAGCAGGATGATGTGGTCGACGCCGAGATCGTGGACGAGGACGACAAGAAGTGAGCCCTGCACGAGACGATGGCCAGGCTGCCGAGCGGGTCGTCATCCGTGACAAGCGGAAGATAGATCCGACCGGCGGCAAGGCCAAGGAGGCCCAAGCCGCCGAGTCGGACAAGACCGAGGCGGCGACGACCGAGGCCACGAAGGAGAGCACCGAGACCACGCCGAAGAAGGAGCGCAAGCCCAGTCACGCGGCGCCGGAGCCCGAGGCGGCCGAGTCCACAGAGGATGAGTCCACCGTGGAGAAGGAGCCGGTCGAGGCCGGCACCGGTCCGCTGGGCGCGGAGCTGGAGGCGCTGCGGTCCGACCTGGAGGAGCGCACGCGCGACCTCCAGCGGGTCACCGCCGAGTACGCCAACTACCGCAAGCGGGTCGACCGCGACCGAGGTGTACAGGCGGAGCAGGCCACCGGGCTGGTGATCACCGCGCTGCTGCCCGTACTCGACGACCTCGACCGCGCCCGTGAGCACGGCGACCTGGTGGGCCCCTTCGCCGCCGTGGCCGAGCAACTGATCGCGGCGCTGGGCAAGTTCGGGCTTACCGCGTTCGGGGAAAAGGGCGACCCCTTCGACCCGACCCGGCACGAGGCGGTCGCGCACCGCACCTCGTCCGAGGTCACCGAGCCCACCTGCGTCGAGGTCATGCGCCGCGGTTACCTGCTGGGGGACCGCCTGCTCCGGGCGGCCCTCGTAGCGGTGGCCGACCCCGAATAACACCCCTCAGTCGATCAGGGAGTTGGTCCGGCGACCCGCCGAACCGACTCCCTGATCGACAGCAAAGACGGAGGAGCGAGTGAGTTCAAAGGACTGGCTGGAGAAGGACTTTTACGCCGTCCTGGGGGTGCCCAAGTCCGCCTCCTCCGATGAGATCAAGAAGGCGTACCGCAAGCTCGCCCGCGAGTTGCACCCCGACCACAACCCCGGCAACACCGACTCCGAAGACCGCTTCAAGGCGGTTTCCGAGGCGTACGCGGTGCTCTCCGACGACCGCAAGCGCAAAGAGTACGACGAGATGCGCACGCTCTTCGGCTCGGGCCAGTTTCGGCGCAGCGCCCGCGGAGGCGGCTTCGACCCGTCCGACCTGTTCGGCGGCTTCCAGGGCGGCGGCGGTGGTGGTGGCGACCGGCGGTTCGGCGGCGCCGGTTTCTCCGACATCTTCAGCTCGATCTTCTCGGGCGGCGGCGGTGGCGCGACCCGCACCCGCGGGCCGGCGCGTGGACGCGACGTCGAGGCCGAGGTGGTGCTCGAGTTTGGCGACGCCGTACGCGGCATCACGCTCCCGCTCTCGCTCCGCTCGCCAGGCGTCTGCGACACCTGCCACGGCAACGGCGCCAAGCCTGGTACGCAGCCGCGTGCCTGCCCGGTGTGCCTCGGGTCCGGCCTGGTGACCCGCAACCAGGGGTCGTTCAGCTTTTCCGAGCCGTGCCGCGAGTGCCAGGGCGTCGGCTCGATCGTCGACGAGAAGTGCCCCGAGTGCCAGGGCACGGGCGGGGTAACCAAGACCCGTACCATCAACGTCCGCTTCCCGGCCGGCGTGGCCGACGGGCAGCGGATCCGGCTGGCCGGGCGGGGCGAGCCGGGCGAGCGGGGCGGCCCTTCCGGCGACCTGTACGTGCTGGTCAAGGTCCGCCGCGACGACCTGTTCGGGCGGACGGGCGACGACCTGACGCTCACCGTGCCGATCACGGTCACCGAGGCGATCCTCGGCACCGACCTGCGCGTGCCGACGATGGACGGCGCGGTGACGCTGCGCGTGCCCCCGGGCACGCCTAGCGGTCGCACCCTCCGGGCCCGCGGCAAGGGCGTCGCACGGCGCGACGGCAAGGTCGGTGACCTGCTGGTCACGGTCGAGATCGAGGTGCCGAAAGACCTTACCGACAAGGCCCGGGACGCACTCGACACGCTCGCCGGGGAAATCCCACCCGCTTCGCGGGAACAGCTAGACGCTCGGGTGCGTCGATATGGTTGACGAGAGTAGGAGGTGAGCGTGGTGGAAGAGGAGTTCACGATTTCCGTCGAAGCCGCCTCCGACGCGAAAGTGTTGATCATTTCGGTGGCGGCGCGGCTGGCGGGCATGCACCCTCAGACGCTGCGTCAGTACGACCGGCTCGGCCTCGTGCAGGCTGGCCGGGCCACCGGTGGCGGGCGGCGATACAGCGCCCGTGACGTGGCACTGCTGCGCGAGGTGCAGCGGCTCAGCCAGGAAGACGGCGTCAACCTCGCCGGCATCAAGCGCATCATCGGCCTCGAACAGCTCGTCGCCGAGCTCCAGGAGCGGGTGAGCGAGCTGGAGGCGGCACTCGGCGAGGCTTACCAGCGCCTGGCTGAGTACGAGTCCGGTACGTACCCGCGTCGTGCTGATCTTGTCCCCACCACTCGCACCTCCAACGCGCTCGTCGTGTGGCGCCCCCGCCGCTCACCCTGATCGTGTGATCCGTGTTTTCGCAGCACAGCCTGCCTCGGTCGACTAACCTGACGTTTGGCCTGGACCGCACATTCCGGGCCAAAGGTAAGGCTGAGGAGGGTCAATGGGGATCGCCGATTCGTTCAAGGAAAAGGCTGAGCAGGCCATCGACAAGATCGGTGGCGATCGCGCCAAAGAGGGCGTGGAGAAGGCTGGCGACAAGATTGACGACATGACCGGTGGCAAGTACGCCGGGCACGTCGACAAGGGCCAGGCAGCCGCGTCGGACTACATCGACCGGGTAGACAGGGACGACTCGAACCGCTGAGTTCGTCAGCGCGAATGGCGACAGCGCGGCGGGCGGGGATCCACGGGGGATCCCCGCCCGTCTTTGCGTGCGCCGACCAGGGCGCGACGCGACGGCCGCGGGTTGAGGGAGCTGACGAGGCGCGGGTCGGACAAGCGCGCGGGCGATGCGAGGCGCGGGTCGGACAAGCGCGCCACGTCAGACCTGGCAGCGGGACGGACCAGGCGGCACGGCGAGACCACCGCGCCGGGCGAGGCAGCGGACGGATCAGCCGAGGCGGCGGGACTGGCGCACCAGTCCGCCCTCGCACCAGTCGTGATAGTTGAACAGCTCGGGCTTGGCCAGCAGCACGCGGCTGTTGTGCGCCCAGGTGACCATCAGCTCGTCGCCGTACTCCTCGGCCTGCTCCACCAGCTTGCGCAGCCGCCGCTTGGGGTGGGCGCGGAAGTTGGTGCGGATGCCGTCGGCCGCGTAGATGTACAGGCAGTGCAGCGCGAAGCGGCGAGCCGGGCAGGAGCGGTCCATCGCGAGGTCGAAGAGGGTGCCGATCAGCCGGTCACCGGAGACGAGGAGATCCCAGTCCTGCGGCATGGTCTGTAACGGCACCGAGTCGGGCTGGTAGGCCCAGGCGCGCAGCTCAGCCGCCGTGGGATCGACAGCGTTTGCGAAGCCCCGAAACGAAGACTGCTGTAAGGTCACCCGCCACTCCCCTCGCGAGCATGCCCCCGCAGCCCTGGGTCCTCCGTCGGTCTGCGCTCGCGCAGGGGCCACGTGTCAACGCCATCCACCCTCGTCGCTGCACGCCGTGGGCAGAACGCCGCCGATCCTGGGCCCCGACCCCCAGGATTCTGCGGCGACACGGTAACGCGCGGCGAGGTATTTACGGAAGGGGCGGTAAGCACCATTCGCCAACCCGTTACGTAAGCGGCCCCTGTCAGTCTGTCGTGGGTAACGGTTCCGGACGGGGTGCTGGGCGTGGTCCGTGCCGGATAATTCTCTTGAACCAGGCGAAGTCGGGCAGGCGCGCGAGCATCGGTCCGCTCACAACTGTGATCAAGACGTACGCGGTCGCGAGTGGCGCCAGCTTTGGCTCGATCCCCGGCGTCGCCACCGCCAGACCCGCGATGACGATCGAGAACTCGCCCCGCGGCATCAGCCCCAGCCCGGCCCGGACCCGACCGGGTACGGCGATGCCGGCGCGCTTCGCGGCCACGTACCCAGTGATGATCTTTGTGCTCATGGTGACCACGGCGAGCGCCAGCGCGGGGAGCAGCACCGGTGGGATGTCCCGCGGGTTGGTGGCCAGGCCGAAGAAGACGAAGAACACCGCCGCGAAGAGGTCGCGCAGCGGTGAGAGCAGCTCGGTGGCGTGGTGGGCGACCGGCCCGGAGAGCGCGATGCCGACCAGGAAGGCACCGACCGCCGCCGATACCTGCAACTCGGCGGCCAGCCCGGCGACGAGGAGTGTGAGTCCGAGCACACCGAGCAGGAGCGCCTCGGGGTCGCGGGCGGAGATGAACGCGGAGATGGCCTGGCCGTAACGGAGCGCGACCACCAGTACGACGATGACGGTGGCGACCGCGATCGTGAGGGCCTTGGCGCCACCGATCAGACCGGTGCCGGCCAGCACCGCCGTGAGCAGTGGCAGGTAGAGGGCCATCGCGAGGTCTTCGATCACCAGTACGGAGAGGATGACCGGCGTCTCCCGGTTACCCAGCCGGCCCAGGTCGGCGAGCACCTTGGCGATCACGCCCGACGACGAGACCCAGGTGATGCCGGCGAGTACCAGCGCGGCGACCCACCCCCAGCCCAGCAGCAGGCCGAACGCCGCCCCCGGGAGGGCGTTGAGCAGCCCGTCCAGCACACCTGCCGGGGCGTTGGTGCGGAGGTTGCCGATCAGCTCGCGGGCGGAGTACTCCAGCCCAAGCATCACGAGCAGCAGGATCACGCCGATCTCGGCTCCGACCGCGAAGAACTCCTCGCTGGCCGAGAGCGGCAGCACGCCGCCGTGGCCGAAGGCGAGGCCCGCGAGCAGGTACAGAGGGATGGGCGAGAGGCCGATCCGCCGGCTGAGCCGGCCAAGCAGCCCGAGGCCGAAGAGCAGCGCACCGACCTCGATGAGCAGCACGGTGGTGTTGTGCATCCCGTCAGCCGTCCGGGTCGCCCTCGGCGAGGATGCGGCCGACGCCGTCGATCCCCTGCCGGGTGCCGACGACCACGACCACGTCTCCCGCCTCGAAGACGAACTCGGGGCCCGGGGAGGCGATCACCTGACCGTCGCGCAGCACGGCGACGATCGACGAGCCGGTGCGCGTGCGGGTCTTGGTGTCGCCGAGGCAACGGCCCACGAACGGTGAGCCGGCCGGGATCGAGATCTGCTCGGTGAGCAGACCGGCGGCCTGCTGGCGCAGGCCGGAGAGCTGACCCAGCATCAGCGACGCGCCGAGCACGTCGGCCACGGCCTCCGCCTCGTCGTCATTGAGTGGTATCGACGCGATGCACGAATCCGGATCGTCTTCGTCGTAGAGGACGAGGTCGCGTCGCCCTGTCCGATGCGTGACAACACCGATCCGCCGACCCGACTGGGTCACCACGTCGTGACGCACGCCGATGCCCGGCAGTGCGGTCTGCTCCACCCGTACTCGCACCCGAACACGGTACCTTTCTGCTGTGAGCGAGCTTTCCCCTCAGCGTCGCGAGCTGCGTATGTCCGATACCGACCGGGAGCGTGTGGTGCAGCGGCTAAACGCCGCGGTCGGGGAGGGCCGGATCACGCTCGCCGAGTTCGAGGAGCGTGTGGCCGGTGTGCTGGCGGCCCGCACGTTCGGCGAGATCGAACCGTACGTGGCCGACCTGCCCCAGACCGCCGGCCCACCGGTGCGCGATGTCATCGAGCTCAAGTCGATGGCGTCCACGCTCAACCGGTCGGGGGCCTGGACCGTCCCGCGCCGCCTGGTGGTGCGCAATTCGGCCGGCAGCGTGAAGCTCGACTTCACCGACGCGCTGATTACCCAGCAGGTGGTGGAAATCCACCTCGACGTGCTGGCTGGGACGACCGTGCTCGTGCTCCCGCCGGGGGCCTCGGTCGATGCCAGCGAGGTGCACACGATGGCCGGTAGCCTCAAGATCCGCCAGCAGATCGGCGAGCACGGCGGCAGCACGCACTTCGTGGTGTCCGGGCGGCAGCGGATGGGCGACCTGGTCGTGCGCCATCAGTACCGGTTCTGGCGGTGGCGCTGGTAACCGGCGAGCCATCGGCGGGAGGGCGCGCTAAAGTTGAGTGGTCCACGCTCAACTCTGGGAGCCAGCTTGAACGCCGAACGTTTGACCACCAAGAGCCGCGAGGTCATCACCGGCGCGGTCGCCATCGCCAACCAGCGCGGGCACGCCACCGTCGAGCCGTGGCACCTGCTGCTCTCCCTGCTCGACACCGGCGGGTCCACCGCTGGCGGCCTGCTGCGCGCGGTCGGGGCAAATCCGGCCGACATCCGCCGTGCCGCCGCCCGTGCCGTGGAGACGCTGCCGTCCGCGCGGGGATCGAGCGTCGCGGAGCCCAGCCTCTCCCGCGAGTTCGTCAACGCGATCGGTGCCGCCGAGCAGATCGCCCGCCCGCTCGGCGATGAGTACACGTCGACCGAGCACCTTCTCGCCGGCCTCGCCCGGGTTGGCGGCGAGGTCGCCGAGACACTCAAGGCCGCCGGCGCCACCGAAGACAACCTGATCGCCGCGTTCCCCTCGGTGCGGGGCGGCGACCGCCGGGTCACCACCGCCGACCCCGAGCAGACCTACCAGGCGCTGGAGAAGTACGGCGTCGACCTGACCACGCGCGCCCGCGACGGCAAGGTCGACCCGGTGATCGGGCGCGACTCGGAGATCCGGCGCGTGATCCAGGTGCTCTCCCGCCGTACCAAGAACAACCCGGTGCTCATCGGCGAGCCCGGCGTCGGCAAGACCGCGATCGTGGAGGGCCTCGCCCAGCGGATCGTCGCCGGCGACGTGCCCGAGTCGCTCCGCGACAAGCGGCTGGTCTCGCTCGACCTGAGCGCGATGGTGGCCGGCGCGCAGTACCGGGGGCAGTTCGAGGAACGCCTCAAGTCGGTGCTTGAGGAGATCAAAAACTCCGACGGCCAGGTCATCACCTTCATCGACGAGCTGCACACCGTCGTCGGCGCGGGCAAGGGCGAGGGCTCGATGGACGCCGGCAACATGCTCAAGCCGATGCTGGCGCGGGGTGAGCTGCGCATGGTCGGCGCGACCACGCTCGACGAGTACCGTGAGCACATCGAAAAGGACCCGGCGCTGGAGCGGCGCTTCCAGCCGGTGCTGGTGGGCGAGCCGACGATCGAGGACACGATCGGCATCCTGCGTGGGCTCAAGGAGCGCTACGAGGTGCACCACGGCGTGCGCATCACCGACGCCGCCCTGGTCGCGGCCGCGTCGCTCTCCGACCGGTACATCACCGACCGCTTCCTCCCCGACAAGGCGATCGACCTGGTCGACGAGTCGGCGTCCCGGCTGCGTATGGAGATCGACTCGCGGCCGGTCGAGGTCGACGAGATCGAGCGGGCCGTGCGCCGGCTGGAGATCGAGGAGATGGCGCTCGCCAAGGAGCCCGACCCGGCCTCGGCACAGCGGCTGGAGCGGCTGCGGCGGGAGCTGGCCGACAAGCGTGAGCAGCTCACCGCCCTCTCCGAGCGGTGGCGCCTGGAGAAGGAGCACATCACCAAGATCTCCACGGCCAAGGAGGAGCTGGAGCGGCTGGGCGGCGAGGCCGACCGCGCCGAGCGCGACAGCGAGCTGGAGCGGGCCGCCGAGCTGCGCTACGGCCGCATCCCCCAGCTCCAGGGCGAGCTGGCCCGGGCCGAGGCGGAGCTGGCCGTGCTCCAGGCCGACGGCGCGATGCTCAAGGAGGAGGTCGGCGCCGACGACATCGCCGCGGTGGTCGCCTCGTGGACCGGCATCCCGGCCGGCCGCCTGATGGAGGGCGAGACCGCCAAGCTGCTGCGCATGGAGGAGTCGCTGGGCTCCCGCGTGATCGGGCAGGCCGAGGCGGTCGGCGCGGTCTCCGACGCCGTACGCCGGGCCCGGGCGGGCGTCGCCGACCCCGACCGGCCCACCGGCTCGTTCCTCTTCCTCGGCCCCACCGGCGTCGGCAAGACCGAGCTGGCAAAGGCGCTCGCCGAGTTCCTCTTCGACGACGAGCGGGCCATGGTGCGCATCGACATGAGCGAGTACGGGGAGAAGCACTCCGTGGCCCGGCTCGTCGGTGCCCCGCCCGGCTACGTCGGATACGAGGAGGGCGGCCAGCTGACCGAGGCGGTGCGCCGCCGGCCGTACTCGGTGGTGCTGCTCGACGAGGTGGAAAAGGCCCATCCCGACGTCTTCGACGTGCTGCTCCAGGTGCTCGACGACGGGCGGCTCACCGACGGCCAGGGGCGCACGGTCGACTTCCGCAACGCGATCCTGGTGCTCACCTCCAACCTGGGCTCCTCGGTGATCGCCGACCCGACGCTCAGCGAGGACGAGCGGCGCGAGGCGGTGCTGTCCGTGGTGCGGTCGCACTTCAAGCCCGAGTTCCTCAACCGGCTCGACGACATCGTGGTCTTCCACTCGCTGACCGGGCCGGAGCTGACGTCCATCGTGGACATCCAGCTCGACCGCCTGCGCCGGCGCCTCGCCGACCGCCGGCTGACCGTCGACGTCGCCGACGCCGCGCGGACGTGGCTGGCCGAGCACGGATACGACCCGATCTACGGCGCCCGGCCGCTGCGCCGGCTGGTGCAGTCGGCGATCGGCGACCGGCTCGCCAAGGCGCTGCTGGCCGGCGAGATCCGCGACGGCGACACCGTGCGGGTCGACCTCGCCGACTCCAAGGAGGGCCTCACGGTCTCCGCGGCCCGCTGAGGCACCGGCCCGTCTCGCGGCACGCTCGACACCGGCCCCCGTCCCGGCGGGGGCCGGTCCCTTGATCGTCAAGTTTACGAGTAAGTGCAGGTCAGAGCGGGTAAGAATCGGGTATGAGTGCAACGGTGGCCGTAGCGGTACGGGAGCTGGCGAGCGCGGAGGTCGTCGCCTTCGGCGGCGTGGGGCTGGCCGGCCGCATCCTCCCGGTCACCGAGGCCTTTCAGACGATCGAGGAGGCGCTGCCCGAGCGCGCCGACGAGGTGCGCCCACACCTCGCCTGGTTACTGGCCAACGGCTCGCCGGCCGGCAAGGCGTACGCCGCCACGCTGCTCGCCGTCTTCGACCCTGAGGCCGCCCGCGCGGCGTGGGGCGCCCTGAGCCACGAGGCGGCCGAATTCACGACCTTCCACGGCTGCATCATCGATCGCACGACGCTGGGGCAGTACGCCACCGGCCAGCTGACAGCCGTCTGACCGGGCGCCACGAAAAGCCACTGTGGACCACGGGCGCCGTTTCCGGCGAATGGCTGGCAGGGTATTGGTACGTACTGACCGTGATCTAGGGAAGGAGCGTCGTGGCTGATCCCACGAACCCGGCCGCCCCCGCGCGTCCGCGGACCGTCACCGTCTCCAGCTACCTGCTCTACCTTTACGCCGCACTCGGGCTCATCGGGGTGATCCTCAGCCTCACCGTGATCGGCAAGACCGCCGACGTGTACCGCGAGGCGTACGAGGGCACGTCCGCCGAGGGCACCGAAGCAATCGTGACCGTCACGTCGGTCATCGTGGCGGTCCTCGGCCTGCTCTTCGCCGCCGCGTTCGTGGTGCTGGCGATCTTCAATAACCGGGGCAAGAACGCGTCCCGGATCGTCACCTGGGTACTGGGCGGCGTCTCGCTCTGCTGCTCCGGTATCTCGCTGGCCGGCTCGGCGGTCACCAGCTCGATGAGCTTCGAGTCGGGCCAGACCGACGTGCCGGATGCGGCCGAGATCCAGGAGCGGCTCGAGGCGGCGCTGCCGGGCTGGTACACGCCGGCCACCATCGCGATCTCCGTGATCAGCCTGCTCGCGCTGCTGGTGGCGCTCATCCTGCTGGCGCTCCCGCCGTCGAACGAGTTCTTCCGCAAGCCCGCCCCGGTCTGGGAGCCCCCGGTGCCCGGCTCGGCGTACCCCGCGTACCCGCCGGCGGCCCCGGCTCCGGGCGCACCGCCGGCGACCGCGGCCCCGGCTCCGGGCGCACCGCCGGCACCGGGCACCGGCGCCCCGCCGGCCGCTCCGCCGCCACCTCAGGCCGCTCCGCCCGCCACGCCTCCGGCTGCTCCTCCGGCACCGCCGGCAGAGGACAAGTAAGGACAACCCGAATTAACCCCCAGGTCAGTGATCAAGCCGTCGGTCCTGTAGTTCTAACTGCATGACCGACGTCTCGATCACCGAGCCGGCCCGGCCACGGCCGACGACCGTCACCGCCGCCGCAGCGATCATGATCTTCATGGGAGTCGCCGGCCTGGTGAACGCGGTCGTCGGCCTGGCCGCCATCGGGGGAGTTGTCGACCGCTTCCGCGACGCGGCCGAAGCCACCGGCGCCAGTCGCTCTGACATCGACGGGCTGGCCGGGGTCGCCTGGGGCACGGTGATCGCCGGAGCGGTGCTCTCTGTCATCCTCGCCGCCCTGCTGATCGTGCTGGCCGTGGGCGTACTCCGGGGCAGCAGCGGCGCCCGCATCGCCACCTGGTTCGTGAGCGGCCTCGGCCTCTTCTGCGGCTGCTGCGGCTTCCTCGCCGTGATCGGCCAGAGCGCCCTCTCCTGGAACGTCTCGACCGACGATCGCTCCGAAGACCTCACGCAGGCGCTGACCGACGCGTACCCGGGCTGGTGGATCGGTCTCAGCGGCGTGGTTACCGCGGGCCAGGCGTTGGGCTACCTTGTAGTAGCTCTGCTGCTCGCGCTGCCCGCGTCGCATCCGTACTTCCGCCGGCAACAGCTCCCTGCGGCACTTCCGCCCGCACCGCCCCTGCCCACCGCACCGCCCCTGCCCACCGCACCGCCCCCGTTCCCCGAAGTGAGGAACTCCGATTGGCAGCCTCCCGCACGGCCGTGATCACCGGTGCCAGCAGCGGCTTCGGGGCGTCGTTCGCCCAGCGGCTGGCGACTGAGGGGTACGACCTGGTGCTGGTCGCCCGCGACGAGCGGCGGCTCGCCGACCTGGCCGCCGACCTGTCGTCCCGGCACGGCGTCGCGGCCGAGGTCATCCCTGCCGACCTCTCCACCGACGAGGGGTGCGCGGTCGTGGAGCGGCGCCTCGCCGACCCGGTCGACATGCTGGTCAACAACGCGGGCATCAGCCTCAATCGCTCGTTCACCGGGTCCACCGTGGAGGATCAGACGCGACTGCTGCGGCTCAACGTGCACGCGGTCATGCGGCTCACGCACGCGGCTCTGCCTGGCATGATCGAGCGCCGGCGGGGTGAGGTGATAAATGTCTCCTCGGTCGCCGGCTTCGCCGCCGTGATGCCTGGCTCCACATACCCCGCGAGCAAGGCGTGGGTCACCAACTTCAGCGAGTCCATGGCCCATTCCGTGCGGCGCCACGGAGTGCGGGTGATGGCCCTCTGTCCTGGCTACACGCACACCGAGTTTCACGACCGGGCTGGCATCGACATGTCCAAAACTCCAGAGTGGATGTGGCTCCAGGCCGACAGGGTGGTCGTCGATGCGTTGCGCGACCTGCGCCGGGGCAAAGTGGTGAGCGTGCCCGACTGGAAGTACAAGGTCGCGGTCTTCGGCATGCGGCATCTGCCACGCGCTCTGTTGCAGGCGGTCGCCCGCGACACGCGAGGACGCACCGGTCGCGACGAACAGTAATTAGCGATGTGACCGGGTCGACGGTACGAACCGGGCATTCGGCAAGTACCCTTGTGCGCCATGGGGGACCATGACGACCTGCGTAAATCCATCACTGAACTGGCCATTGTCCGGGGCCGCGTGGTGCTGTCCTCAGGTCGCGAGGCCGATTGGTATGTCGATCTACGCCGCGTGACGTTGCACCACGCGGCAGCCCCGCTCGTGGGTCGGGTCATGCTCGACCTCACCGCCGACTGGGAGTTCGACGCGGTTGGTGGCCTGACGCTGGGCGCGGATCCGGTCGCTGCGGCGATGCTGCACGCGGCGGCGGCCACGGGGCGGCAGCTCGACGCCTTCGTGGTGCGCAAGGCGGAGAAGACGCACGGGTTGCAGCGGCGGATCGAAGGTCCCGATGTGGCGGGCCGCCGAGTGGTGGCGGTGGAAGACACCTCGACGACGGGCAGCAGTGTGCTGACCGCGGTCGAGGCATTGAAACAGGCCGGAGCCGTGATTGTGGGTGTCGCGGTTATCGTTGATCGGGGTGCGGGCGAGGTGGTTCGGGACGTGGGACTCCCGTACCGCGCTGCCTACACGTTGGGCGACCTCGGCCTTTAGGTCTAACAAGTTTGTCGATTCGGACCTGCTGATATGCAGGCGGATCGATGGTGTAGGTGGAAGGATGGAGTACGTGGGAACTGCGTTGGCTGAAACGACCATGCCTCAGATCTCGCCGCTTGGCGGCGAGCCGATCGAGCGCGCTGATGCCGAGCGCCTCGCTGGGGTCCTGAAAGCACTCGCCGATCCGGCCCGACTGCGGCTCTTGAGCCTCATCCAGTCGGCCCCGGAGGGCGAGGCGTGCGTCTGTGACCTCACCGCACCGCTCGGCCTCTCGCAGCCGACGGTAAGCCACCACCTGCGAATCCTCACCGAAGCCGGCTTGCTGGAGCGGGAGAAGCGCGGTGTGTGGGCTTACTACCGGCTGGTGCCTTCCGCGATCGCTACGATCGCGGACTTGTTGACTCCACCGCGTAAGCGGGCCACCAAGAAGGCTCGCTGAGTTAGCGCGGAATCGCCCGGCGGCACCGAGATTGCTGAGCAGCTTCAGTGACGTCGGGCGATTTCCTCATGTCTCGTGTGCCCTTGGCGCGCGGCATCGCCCATCACAGGCGGTAGCTACCAAGGTTTGATCAAACCTGGGAGGGCTGGCGCCCTGTGCGGCCGGCTCCATCCGGCTCGGCACCATGGCGCGTCGGCGATGGCAACCGCCACGTGACGCTCCCGAAAATCCGGCGCCGCGCCTCGCGAAGGCTGACGGCGCTACCGGTAGTCGTCGTCCAGGTTGACGACACGGGCCTGTTCCAGCGCGTCCCAGTCGTTCACCTCGAGGCCGCGGCGCACCTCCGGCTCCTGTTCGGCCGGGTCGGCCACCGTCGCCTGCTCCACTGTGTCTTCCGCCGGCGCCTCCAGGTCGCGTTCCTCCGCCGCGACGTGGGTTTCCATCTCGAAGTCTTCGTCGGGGTCGGCCATGACGGCCTCCTTCCGCTCTTCCCGGGGTATGGCGGGCAGGGTGCCCGCTGATCAAGGTGGGGAAACCGGCCTCGGGTCCGGTGCTGGGGTGTCAGGATGGAGTGGTGGGTTTTCTGGTTCGTTGGGCGATCAACGCCGTGGCGTTGTGGATCACCACGCTGGTGGTGCCCAACATCGAGGTGACCGGCAGTTCCAGCGGTCGCAACGCGCTCACCCTGATCATCGTCGCGCTGATATTTGGCCTGGTCAACGCCGTCCTCAAGCCGATTATCCACGTCGTGGGGTGCCTGTTCTACATCCTCACGCTGGGGCTCTTCGCGCTCGTGGTCAACGCGCTCCTCTTCCTGCTCACCGACTGGATCAGCGGCCAGCTCGACCTGCCGTTCCACATTGACGGCTTCTGGCCCGCGTTCTGGGGGGCGATCGTGATGGCGGTGGTCAGCTGGCTGATCAGCCTCGTGATCCCGGACCGGTGGGAGGGCAAGCATTAGGTCCCGCCACCTCCGGTGGGCGAGCGTGGCGGGCCAGTCTGGACACCGTGTGGGCCGGTGGCCTGGCCGCTGGTGACCTGCGCGATACTTCCGGCTGGAGGACAGCGCGGTCCGGCGCACTCAAGCCCGAATACTTAGGAGCGTTCGAATGCCTATCGCTTCCCCTGAGGTCTACTCCGAGATGCTCGACCGCGCCAAGGCCGGCGCGTTCGCGTACCCAGCGATCAACGTGACGTCGTCGCAGACGCTCAACGCGGCGCTGCGCGGCTTCGCGGAGGCGGAAAGCGACGGTATCGTCCAGGTCTCCACCGGCGGCGCCGAGTACCTCTCCGGCCCCACCGTGAAGGACATGGTCACCGGCTCGGTCGCGTTCGCGGCGTACGCCGCGGAGGTCGCCAAGAAGTACCCGGTCAACATCGCTCTGCACACCGACCACTGCCCGAAGAACAAGCTCGACGGCTTCGTCCGCCCGCTGCTCGCGATCTCGAAGGACCGGGTCGCGCGGGGCGAGGGGCCGCTGTTCCAGTCGCACATGTGGGACGGCTCGGCCGTGCCGCTCGACGAAAACCTCCAGATCGCCGAGGAGCTGCTGGCCGAGGCGGCCGCCGCGCACGTGGTCTTGGAGATCGAGGTCGGCGTGGTCGGCGGCGAGGAAGACGGCATCGTCGGGGCGATCGACGAGAAGCTGTACACCACCGTCGAAGACGGCCTCGCCACGGTCGCCGCGCTCGGCCTCGGCGAGAAGGGCCGCTACATCGCCGCCCTCACCTTCGGCAACGTGCACGGCGTCTACAAGCCGGGCAACGTCAAGCTGCGGCCGGAGATCCTCAAGGAGATCCAGGACGCGCTCGGCGCCAAGTACGGCAAGGAGAAGCCGCTCGACCTGGTCTTCCACGGCGGCTCCGGCTCGCTGCTGTCGGAGATCCGGGCCGCGCTCGACTACGGCGTGGTCAAGATGAACATCGACACAGACACGCAGTACGCGTTCACCCGCCCGGTCGCCGGGCACATGCTCACCAAGTACGACGGCGTACTCAAGATCGACGGCGAGGTCGGCGACAAGAAGTCGTACGACCCCCGCACCTGGGGCAAGGCGGCCGAGGAGGGCATGGCCAAGCGCGTGGTCGAGGCGTGCGAGCACCTTCGCTCGACCGGCACCACCCTCTCCAAGTAACGATCAAGAGCTTCTGGTCGGTCCGCGGCCGGTCCCCGTTTGGGGGCCGGCCGCGTGCCGTTCCGTGGTCATGGGCGGCTTTTCGGTACGATCGTCCGATCTGAATGCCCCCTGGAGGTCGGTCGTGCTCGGCATCGAAGGGTACGAGCCGCAGTGGTGTCACAGCGGGAAGACGCTGGCAGCCGTACACCGTCCCCGCTTCTCCCGGATCGTCGGGCGGACGTTGGAGGGTGCCTGGCTGATGTGGGACCTGGAGCGCCGCCAGTGGTTCGCGGACGGTCCGGTGATCCTCGGCTTCGGCGACGTGAACGTCGAGGTGACCCACCGCAAGTTCGACGAATGCGGCATCACCTGGGGCCAGGTCGACATGTCCATGCCACTGGACTGGCCCGGCCTCACGCTCGACTGGCGCGCCGACGCCCATCAGGCGCTGCTGGGCGCGCGCGGCCGGCGGCTGCGCGAGGTCAACGTGATCGAGCGGATCATGCCCTCGCACTGGCGCCCGCGCGTCCTGCACGCGGTCGAGTTCCTCTTCGAGGGCTCGCGACTGGCGATCTACAACGCGCTGGACGAGAACGGCATCACCGACGAGACCGAGGTCGACCTGCCGGTCGGCTTCTGGTGCCGCGTGCCGATCGCCTGACCTACCGCTCGGCGGTCAGGACGCGAACGGCCTCGTGCACGTCGTCGGTCACGTGGATCGTGCCGGAGAGGTCGCCGGCCGGGGAGAGCGCCAGCAGCGGCCGGAGCAGCGACTCGACCGGCAGCGTCTCCGTCCAGAATGCACGGTCGAGGAAGACGTACGCACCGCTCGCGCCGTCGGTGCCGTAGAAGGTCTTGGTCGCCGCCTGGAAGACCTCCTGCACCGTGCCGGCCCGCCCGGCGGCGAAGACGATGCCGCCACGGGCGAGCCGCAGGATCGTGTCTTCGCGGATCGCGTTGGAGAAGTACTTGGCGATCCGGCCGGCGAAGAGGTTGGCGGGCTCGTGCCCGTACAGCCAGGTGGGGATCGCCAGCCCGCCGCGCCTCGGCCAGTCGACCTCGTCGCCGGTGGGCGCGTAACGGACCCGCACGTCCAGCGCCGCCGCCGTGTACGCGTCGTGGTCCAGGAAGTCCGGCGCGGCGCTGAGCAGGTCGATCGCGGTGGTGAGGTCTTCCGCGTCGTGGGTCGACAGGTAGGCGCCGAGGTTGGCCGCCTCCATCACGCCCGGGCCGCCACCGGTCACCACGAGCCGGCCGGCCCGCGCGAGCTCCCAGCCGAGTGCGGCCGCCAGCCGGTACGCCGACGAGCCGCGGGGCACCGCGTGGCCGCCCATCACGCCGATCACCGAGGCCGGTCCGTGGTCGGCCAGCCAGGAGACCATCGAGTCGGCGAGCGCGTTGTCGATGCCGTGGTCGTGCAGCCGCTGGGCGAGCGCCTCGCGTACGGCCGGGAGCGCGCCGCCCGCCGCCAGGAAGTGCTCGTACACCACCGTGTCGTACATACCCGCGAAGCCGCCGGTCGCGAAGCCCGCAGCCAGCTCCTCCGCAGTGTAGAGGTGCGAGGGGTGGGTCGGGAAGGGCAGGTCGCGGAAGGGCGGCACCACGTGCGCGCCGCGCCGCACTACGTCGGCCTCGGCCTCCACCGACGCGAAGTGGCAGCCGATGAAGAGCGTGCCGGTGACATCGACGTGCGCCAGGTCGGGCACCGGCTCGACATCGAGGCGCAGGCCCTGGACCGCGAGCCCGGCCAGGCTGCCGCCCTTGAGGTGCAGGTCTAGCTCGGCGCGGGACTCCACTTCTTCCGGCGTGGTGTCAAACGGCTGAAGGACATCGAGGGACGGCACGTGCCAATCCTGCCGTATCACCACAAGAGAGAGCCCGGCGGCGCTAGCCACCGGGCTCCCGTTACCGGGTCCTGGGGAGGCTCCGGACTTCCATTTGTAGTCCAGTGACGAGCCCCGCACACCGGCCGCTCGCGTGACGAATCCCTCAGCCTTTCAGGCACTGTATGAGCGAGGATGCGGGTTGAATGTGCCCATGCAGAACCTGTTGCCCGAACCGCCCGCCACGCTGTTGCCCGCCGACGACAAAGCCGCGGTGGCGTTGGCCGAGGCGGAGCGGGTCGACACCGACGAGGCGTACGCCGATGTGGCGGGCCACTTCCCGACGTACAGCGCGGCCTGGGCCACGCTGGCGGCCCGGGCGCTGACCGAGGGCCGGTACGTGACGGCGTACGCGTACGCCCGCACCGGCTACCACCGAGGGCTCGACCAGCTGCGCCGCAGCGGCTGGAAGGGGCACGGCCCGGTGCCGTGGTCGCACGAGCCCAACCGTGGCTTCCTCCGCTCGCTGCACACCCTCTCCCGAGCGGCCGACGAGATCGGCGAGTCGGACGAGGCGGCCCGGTGCGCCCAGTTCCTGCGCGACTGCGATCCGGCGGCCGGCGACGCGCTTTCGAGCGTCTAGTCACGTTTCCCCTGGTTGGGGCGCCCGTTCCGGGCTGAAAATGGGGGTCCGGTCGCTCGTTGACATCGTTGCTCCTTGGCCCCGTTGAGGCCGTCGTCTAGTCGGATGCTGGGAGCCGCGTTGTTGGGCCCTTCACTGTTGCTTCGAGCACGCGGATTAGCTTCGCTTCGCCCTTGCGGCTCCTGCGGGCGACCGGCCTGGTATCGGTCGGCTGGGATGGGAGGTCTGTGATGTTGGAAGAGACGCGGGACCGTGACGAGATCGTTGAGCGGGTCGCGGCGTTGGATATCGGCAAGGCCGAGGTGGTCTGTTGCGTGCGGGTGCCCAGCCCGAGCGGGTCGGGACGGCGGGCGCAGGAGGTCAGGACGTACCCGACGATGACCCGGTCGTTGATCGCGCTGGGTGAGTGGCTGGCCGGGCTGGGGGTGACCCGGGTGGTGATGGAGGCGACCTCGGAGTACTGGAAGCCGCCGTTCTACTTGTTGGAGGCGGCCGGGTTCGAGGTGTGGCTGGTCAACGCTCGCGATGTCAAGCACCTGCCGGGCCGGCCGAAGACCGACAAG
>NZ_JBHLUH010000044.1:0-1150 GCF_042433955.1 Phytohabitans kaempferiae
CGCGTACATCTCCCCCGGCAACGAAGCCATCGCCGTCACCTCCACCGCCGTCAACGTATTCCGAAGCCTGCACGTCGACGGACCACTGCTGTGGGCGATCCACAACCTCACCGCCCGGTACAGCGCCGCCGGCCGCACGCCCGAATCAGCCGGACTCGGCACCGAGGCCGCCGGCATCCTCGCGAACGCGACCGGCGACCAACTCCGTGGGATGGCCGAGAACGCCGTCTACATCGGCGCGTACATCTCCCCCGGCGACGAAGCCATCGCCGTCACCTCCACCGCCGTCAACGTGTTCCGAAGCCTGCACGTCGACGGACCACTGCTGTGGGCGATCCACAACCTCACCGCCCGGTACAGCCAGGCAGGGCGTTCGGAACAGTCGGCGGGCCTGGGCACCGAGGCCGCCGCAGTTCTCGCCTCGACCGCCGCCAGCGGCGACGAGCGGCGCGGAATGGCGGAGAACGTCATGTACGTCGCTGCGTACGGCACCGACGCCGAGCGGGTTCCCACCGGGACCGCGGGCCGGGACGCCCTGGCCGCGCTGTTCCAGGCCGACCCGTTGAACGCCGTGACCGCGGCGAAGTACGGCTGGGCGGAGGAGCTGCTGCGGCAGTGGCGGCAGCAGGCCGGTCTCGAACCGCAGGCGTCCCCCGGCGTACCAGGGCCCGCCGGCCCCGCCCCGGCCGTCGTCGACCCGGACCTGCGCCGGCACTTCGACGACGGGACACCCGTGTCCGCCCTGTCCCGCAACCCGGACCAGATGGACGTGTTCGCCGTCGGCCGCGACGGGACGGTGCAGTCGGCCTGGTGGAACGGCCAGTGGCGGGAACGTTTCCGGGTGGGCACCGCAACGTTCCCGGCGGCGAGCCCGATCGGCGTCGTGTCCCGCAGCCCCGACTTCATGGACCTGTTCACCGTCGGGCTCGACGGCGGCGTGTGGAACGCCTGGTGGCACGGCGAGTGGCACGACTGGTACCGGCTCGGCGATGTCACCCTGCCGGACCGGACCCCGATCGCCACCCTGGCCCGCAGCGCGGACTACCAGGACATCTTCGCCGTCGGGCACGACGGCCGGGTCTGGTCGAACTGGTGGCACGGCGAATGGCACCCCTGGTTCACCATCGGCGACGTCACCCTCCCAGCCCGG
>NZ_JBHLUH010000045.1:0-11596 GCF_042433955.1 Phytohabitans kaempferiae
CGGGGATGGTCCCAAGCCGGGCAAGTTCCGGCACGTGAAGAGGGAGTGCTCCCCGCGCGCGCGGGGATGGTCCGATCGAGGACTCGCCCGTCCTGCGCGCCGTCGTGTGCTCCCCGCGCGCGCGGGGATGGTCTCATGCCGGAGAGCGGCCCGGTGCCGAGCTGGGTGTGCTCCCCGCGCGCGCGGGGATGGTCTCATGCCGGAGAGCGGCCCGGTGCCGAGCTGGGTGTGCTCCCCGCGCGCGCGGGGATGGTCCGATCTGGTCTACGTCGTGCTCGTCCGCGTACTCGTGCTCCCCGCGCGCGGGGATGGTCCCCAGACCATCGGCATGATCTCCAAGGATGGCGGGTGCTCCCCGCGCGCGGGGATGGTCCCGGCGTGGCGTCGACGGCGGAGGCCCGCGCCAAGTGCTCCCCGCGCACGCGGGGATGGTCCCCCGATCCCGTGCCCGAAGGAGCGCCCGGTCGAGTGCTCCCCGCGCACGCGGGGATGGTCCCGCTGAGCGCCAGGTCGAGCAGGTCGGCGGCCAGTGCTCCCCGCGCGCGGGGATGGTCCGGTGTTCCCGATCGAGTGCGGTGAGACGGCGTGGTGCTCGCCGCGCACGCGGGGATGGTCCGCCGAACGTGTACCCGACCGTCTGCGGCCGGGAGTGCTCCCCGCGCGCGCGGGGATGGTCCCGTGCCGGCGGCGCCCGTGGACCGGGGGGAGTAGTGCTCCCCGCGCACGCGGGGATGGTCCTATGCGCCAGATGCGGCAGGCCGCCCGGCAGGCGTGCTCCCCGCGCGCGGGGATGGTCCGAGCACGAGGCGGACGCGTTCGGGGCGTTGGCGGTGCTCCCCGCGCGCGGGGATGGTCCCTCGCAGGCGACATTGCCGCCGACGCGGGTTGTGTGCTCCCCGCGCGCGGGGATGGTCCCGTGCCGCCGATGACGGCGACCACGTAGGTCCAGTGCTCCCCGCGCGCGGGGATGGTCCCGTGCCGGCGGCAAGGCCCGTGGCGACCGGGATGTGCTCCCCGCGCGCGGGGATGGTCCCCTCGCGCGCGCGGCCGCATACGACGAAATCCGAGCCGTCCTCGTCGACCGATTCGGAGCAGTGCACAGTCTGGCCCTGCAACAAACCCTGTGGCACATGGGCAGGGCCGTGCTCGAAACACGTCACGACATCGCCGAGATCCGCCTGTCCGCGCCGAACAGACACCACGTCCTCGCCGACCTCGAACCCTTCGGCATGACGAACCCGGGAGAGGTCTTCTGGGCACAGGACAGACCCCACGGCCTCATCGAAGTAACCGTCCACAACAACGACGACCCGCCCGCGCCCGAAGCCTGGCGCGACATCCCCGGATACATCTGATACCCGCTCCTGAGGCTGGAGGGCTCGACGAACCAGGTGCGTACCGGCCGGTCCACTTTGTGGCCCAGATGTGGTCTGGGTGATCCGAGGACAGCCCCGCCGATGCGCTGCACCGTTAAGGCACCGCGAACCAGCCGGATCTGCCGGGCAATCGCTGGAGCCGGGGAGATCGCCGGAAGTTTTAGAGAGTCCGGGACATCGACCAGCACGACGAGCCAGTCAGGCGCGGGCTGGTCCGCGGTAGTCGGGCGCCACGTAGACGGCTCTCCGTTCGCCGCCGCCCTGAGCGAAGCGGCGGGTATAGACGACAGGTTCGCCTGCCGGAGCGTCAGCTTCTTGGCCCGGCACGCCCGGGCCCGCAGGGCGGTCGTCGAGGGACTGACTGACGCTGTACTGCTGGGGCAGCCCTTCGCTCCCGCGAGCCCGTCGAGACGGTATGACCTCGTGCCGCTCGCCGTGCCAGGGGCCGCCTAGGAAGAGAACGTGCATGTCGTCATCGTCTCCTGTTTCAGCCGCGGCGTATAGCGGCGCCAGGGCCACGGATCAGCCTAGCCGTGATCATGGTAGTCGCCCGTGGAGGGGGCAACACCTCTCCCTACGTGGTAGCGTCTTGACTGTTGCAGTTTTGGGCTTCCACGGACTTTGCCGACGCCTGGTAACCAGACCACCAGGCGTTCTTTGTTTGCCGGTCACTCTCCGGACGAGGATTGATCAACGCGGCGACGAGGTGCCCACGCGGTGTGGGTTCCATCAGCCTTCGACGAGGAGCAGAGTCATGGCAACAGGCACGGTGAAGTGGTTCAACGCGGACAAGGGTTTCGGCTTCATCACCCAGGACGGCAGCGGCCCCGATGTGTTCGCCCACTACAGCGCGATCGCGGCGGACGGCTACCGCAGCCTTGAGGAAAACCAGCGCGTGGAGTTCGACGTCCAGGAGGGTCAGAAGGGCCCACAGGCAGCGAATATCCGGCTGATCTGAGCCCTCCTCGGGTTGCCGTGCTCGCCATCGAGCACGAAATGTTGCAGGTCCTTACCTACCGCCGGTAGGCGGCCTCGCCTGCGGGCATCCAGCCTGCTCCTATGTGGAGAGTTCACGCTGAACATACTGGGCGCGCCTCGCGTACCAAGCATCGACCAGGTCCAGTTGACCCACGTGCCGTTGGTGCCGGAGGTGCGCCTGTTTCTCGCAGAGGACGCCATCATCCTGTGGGCACGGCTTGAGGCGACCGCAGGCCGATCGCTGCCGGCGCCGTACTGGGCGTCCGCGTGGACGGGTGGGCAGGCGCTTGCCCGGTACATCCTCGACCATCCAGCCGCCGTCGCAGGGCGCACGGTGCTTGATATCGCCTCCGGGTCCGGCCTCGTGGCGATAGCCGCTGCGATGGCCGGTGCCCGAGCCGTCACCGCCAACGATGTCGATCCGTACGCGATCGCCGCGATCAGCGCGAACGCTCGGGCCAACGGCGTCGTCATAAGGCCAGCGACCCGCGATCTGTTGGACGGCGACGGCGACGGGGCGGAGGTGGTCCTGGCCGGCGACGCTCTATACGACGGGCTGATGGCACGGCGGGTCATGCCGTTCCTTATTCGAGCAGCGGACCGCGGCGCGCACGTTCTCCTGGGTGATCCGGGCCGGCAGCACCTACCCGCCGACCGGCTGCGACCGCTCGCCACCTATCACGCGGCCATCACCGGTCCGCCCGAAGACGCGCAGATCCGTCGCGCGGACGTCTTCGCAGTCCGGGCCACGACGGACACGCTCCAGCAGCGTTAGCTTCCCGGACACCTTCGTCCCAGGCTGGTCCGGGTGGGCGACGACATCCACATCGCGCTGGTGATCGTGCTGTCCTGCTCTGGCCAGATCGAAGACCTGACGCGCCTTGCCCACGACGGTTCCCGCCCGGCCGCGAATGCCCCTCGTGGACAGCCTGCTGCGCGGTGGCGAGCTGCACGAGGGGCTGCGACGGCTCCGGCAGCATGCCGAGCGGGCGACCGGTTCGCCGTCATCCGGCTGATCGACGTCTTGACCGACCAGCGCGACCACGGTGCGCTCCGCGAACTCAGCGACGCCCGGCCAGTGGGCCGCGACCCTGCGGCTCGTGCATCTCCTCGCAGACGAGGGCTACCACGCACAGGCGGCCGAGATCGCTCTCCGGGCAACCCAGCCCCGAAGTCGTTTCTTCGGCACATACGACGGCCCACCAGCGCTCCTGGACGACCCGCAGATCGTCCAAGCAGACCGGGTCACCCATATGCGTTACAGCGTCCGTCGATAGCGGATCGGCGGCCGGTGGTCAGAACAACCGACAAGCCGGGCAAGGAGCATACGACCCCCATGATTCAGGCACATGCCTCCTGCGGACATCAGCACCCCCAGGGGTGAGCCGCAGACGAACCCCCCTGGACGCTCATTGCTTGGGCTCGTCGGGTGTCGCACATGGGCCTGGGTGGGAAGAATGAGAAGTACCTTCCGATCTGGGATGATCTGCTTGTCGAAGCCCTGGTCACCGCGGAGCCGGTGTCGCAGGCCCTTGCCTGGCGGGTGTGCTGTTAGCGGGCTTCCTTGAGCTTGGCCATCTCGGCGGTGAACTCGGCGTCGGTGAGTGCGCCGCGTTCGTGTTGCCGGATCAGGGCGTGTGTGTGCGCTTGGCTGTCTCGGCTGGTGGCGGGGGAGCGGCGTGCCGGCGCGGGTCTGGCGGTCTGCTTGGGCGGGGCCTGCTGGGTCGAGGTGTGGCGTGGCCGGTCCGGCTGCTGGTGTCGCCGCGCGTTGTGGCGCTTTCGCAGAGCCGCGAGGATCTCGTCGTACTCGTCGGGCGGGGTCACGAGCAGGTAGGTCCCGTTCGCGAATATGTACGGGTCGAAGCCGTCGCTTCGTTGGATCGCGGTGGTGATGGTGGTCCCGTCGGTGCGCTCGATGACGATAGCCGTGCGGCCGGTGGGGATGCCGGTGGTGGATGTGCCGCTGCGAATTTCCGCTACGGAGGCCCAGGGCAGCGTGGTCGTTCGGAAAAATGATCGCGATTGGAGTCCGTACTCGCTGAAGTAGATGCCGAGCATCGCCCTGCGTACGAGGTAGATCATGCTCAAGGCGAGGGCGTCCCCAATGAGGAACAGTTCCAGGGTTGACGTAACGTCGGCCAGGTAGATGACCGCGGCGACGATCGCGCCCGCACCTGCCAGTACGCCAAGACCCCAGCGTACGATCGTTTGATCCGAGGTGTACGGCCGTTCCCATCGTCTCATGCCACGATGGTCGGCGATCGGATCAAGCCTGTCGCATGCGGCGAGGGCCAGGGCCTCGGCAAGGTAGAGGAATGTCCTGATTAGACGTACCTGGCCCGGGGCGCGTCTGGCGGAGCAGGTCGGGGTCGGCCCGGCCATACAGCTCCGGCGATCGGACATCGAGGCTTACTCAAACCCGGCCGCGGCCGGCGCAGCCTGTCATCTTCCCGACGCCGAGAGTTGGGGACCGTGCAGCACCCGGCGACTTACGTTACTCAGCTACGGCGTGCCGGCCTTGGCGCCGTTGACGGGGTAGTGAAAACCCCACTCCGATCACTCTAGCCTGCCGGATACCCATGCCGCGGGGGCGTCCGTAGCGTCGGTCGGACAGCGACGTCCACGCGGAGGAGACCGCCCTATGTCCACGCCCACGCGACGAAACCTGTTGCGCACCACGGCCATCGCAGCCGCGGCCGGAATCACCGTCCACTCTGGAGCGGCCGGTGCCGCCCCAGCGGAACGGTCGGCGCCCTTCGGCCCGGCGGTGGTCCCACCCGGAGACCCGCGCTACCCCGACCTGGTCGGGCGCCGCTACAACCTTCGTTTCCTGGGCAACCCCGAGCGGGTACACGTGCTCGGCTCGACCGCGCAGGTGGTGCGCGCGGTGCAGGATGCGGTACGGGCTGGCAAGCGGATCGCCGTACGCAGCGGCGGCCACTGCTTCGAGGACTTCGTCGACAGCCCGCAGGTCCGGGTGGTGCTCGACCTGTCCGGCATGACCGGTGTGTATTACGACCCGCACCGGCGCGCGTTCGCGGTCGAGGCGGGCGCGACGCTCGGTGAGGTGTACCGGCGGCTCTTCCTCGGCTGGGGCGTGACGATCCCGGGCGGCTACTGCCCCGAGGTCGGCGCCGGCGGGCACGTCCAGGGCGGCGGGTACGGTCCGCTGTGCCGCCTCCTCGGCCTGGTCGTCGACCACCTGTACGCGGTCGAGGTCGTCGTCGTGAACCGGGACGGCACCGCGCGCAGCGTGGTCGCCACCCGCGAGCCCGACGACCCGCACCGCGACCTGTGGTGGGCGCACACCGGCGGCGGTGGCGGCAACTTCGGCGTGGTCACCCGCTACTGGTTCCGCTCTCCCGGGGCGCGCGGCAGCGACCCTGAGCGGCTGCTGCCGCGTCCACCGGCCTCGGTGCTGACGTTCTCGATGGAGTGGTCGTGGGACGGGCTCGGCCCGGAGGCGTTCGCCCGGCTGGTGCGCAACCACGGCCGGTGGTTCGAGCGGCACAGCGCGCCCGGCTCGCGGTACGCCGGGCTCTACAGCGAACTGCTGCTCTTCCGGCGCCCGCTCGGCCGGCACATGATGCTCGGCCAGGTCGCCGGGGAGAACGCCGAGCGGCTGCTGGACGAGCACGTCAGCGCGCTCGCCGACGGGTTCGCCCCGCCGTCCGCGCGTTCCCAGGTGCGGATGCCGTGGCTGGCCGCCGGGCTGCGCGGGCCTGGCGAGGACCCGGGCCGGTGGCGGCTGAAATGCAAGGCCGCGTACCTGCGCCGGGCCCTCACCGATCGGCAGGTCGACGTCGCGTACCAGCACCTGACCAGTGACGTCCCGGGGCTGTTCAGCGGCATGGTCAGCCTCAACTCGTACGGCGGGCAGGTCAACGCGACCGCGCCCGACGCCACCGCTGCGTCCCAGCGCGACTCGATCCTCAAGCTCTTCTACCTGGCTGCCTGGCCCGACGCGGCCGACGACGCCCTGCATGTGGGCTGGTTGCGCGAGTTCTACCGGGACATGTACGCGGACACCGGCGGAGTACCGGTACCCGGCGCCGTGAACGACGGCTCCTTCATCAACTACCCCGACGTCGACCTCGCCGACCCCGCGTGGAACACCTCCGGCGTCGCGTGGCAGACCCTCTACTACAAGGACAACTACGCCCGCCTCCGCGCGGCGAAGGCCCGCTGGGACCCGCGCGGCGTCTTCCGCCACGCCCTCTCCATCCGGTGAACGGGCGACCCGCGCACGCCGGCTCGTTCGCGAGGCCAACTATTCCGAGCTAGACACCTGGGCTACCGCGACGAACACCGCGGTAGCCCAGGCCTGGAACAAATCTCGTACGGGTCGTCCCTTCGAAGTCAGCTTGAGATGGCCTTAAGCCTCAGTCGTCGAACTCGAAGCCGTCTTCCTTCGCCGTGGTGCCCAACTCGCGCATGCGGTTCGCGCCGGAGGCCAGCACGCCCATTCTGGCGCCAAGGTCCTCCAACGTGGCCTGGTCGGTGCCGTGGGCAACGAAATGCCGCCTTCAGGGTCGTCCTCGGTCCGGCCGGCCAGGGCGGGGCCTCGTTCTCGACTATGCGGGACCGGCGGGCAGTGTCACCTGCCGCTGGTCTGACTACCGGCTTGGAGTGGTCTGGCCGGACGACGCTGGCGGCGGAGCATGAGTACAACCGCTACGGGCGTGGTCACCAGCAGGATGGCGACCGTGATCGCCGCGACGAGCCAACCGGTCCGAACTGGGCGGATTGGTGCGTCGCCGCCGGGGCGTACGAGACCGTGGGTGAGCACGTCGTCGGCGATGTCGATCCCGTACACGGTTTCTGGCAGGTTCAGCAACTCGCGGGAGTCGCCCTCGACGGTCAGTGCCCGTACCTCGACATGGCTCACCGATCCGTAGTAGTTGGGGAAGGCCCACGGATCGTGGTTGGGGTCGGCCGTCGTCGGGTTCCACGCCGCCGATACCCCGGGGGGTGGGTAGTAGGCGGCGACGACCGCCTCACCCGACGGCCACCAGCCGATCAGCCGCAGCGCAGTCACACCGCTGACCTCCGGCAGACTCCATCCCGGTCGTTGGGCGCCGGTGGCCGGGTCGATCAGCCGGATCCGCCACCGGCTGGAGAAGCGGGCCTGTCCCGGTTGGTCGGTGCAGCACGCGGCTCGGCTGACCACGGCGATCCATCTCCCATCCGGGGTGAAGGCGCCCTTACCGGCCAGTTGACTGTCATGGCTCAGGACGAAGCTGCCCCAAGTGGCGGCGTCGCGGGTGAATACCGTGATCTTGTCGCCGAACTGCACCGCCAGCCGCGAACCGTCCGGGGTGAACGCTGCCATGTGGCCCGGGGTGCCGGGATAGACGCCGGGATCGTTGACAAGCTGCGCGGTGACGTCGATAAGAGGCTGGTAGTCGCCCGAGGCCAGATCGAGGAATCCGACCACAACGGTCTCGGGATCGAGCGGTCGTCCGGTCTCCCGGATCACCGCTAGAGTGCCGCCGTCGGGTGCCCAGGCCAGCGGGCGGAACCGGGTCGTGGCGTTGGTGCCGGGCATGGCGTACGACCGGCCGGTTACCAGGTCATGCATGGTCGACTCCGCGACGAACCGCGCGCCGTCGGGTGACAGCAGCCCGTCGGTACCGGCCCGGACGTTTCCGCTGAATTCGAGAGCCCGGTAGGTGTTCGCAGTGGCGCCGACCGCTGCGATGGTCGTCTCCGGGAACGTGACCGATGAGGGAACGTCGAGTTGCTGGTCGACCACCAGCGCCGCCGGCCCGGCGGGGGCCTGCTCAACCGTTGCCGTCCAGGGCCAGGACATGCTGATCCGGTCGGGCAACGACGGGCTACCGCCGCTGGCGGCAAACCCGCCGCTCCTGGAGCCAGCACCAACAATCGCACCGGGCAGTGTCACGGCGAGTAGCAGCGCGGTGGCGGCCCCGACGACGGCGCGGCTGTTCCGTCGGCGGCGCAGTCGCCGGCCGTCGGTCAGGGCCTTTTCGTAGAGGTCGAACACCGGGGCGGCCGCACCCGCCTCGGCGAGGGCCTGTCGGAGCTGGTCCGTCATGTCGCCACCTCCCTGCTCCCGAGATCGGGTGTCGCTTGTCCGCTTTCGTCCAACAGTTCGGGCGCGTGGGTCCGCAGCCGGTTGAGCGCGTCGTGTTTCGCCCGTTTGACGGTCCCTACCGTGACATCGAGCACCTCGGCTATCTGCACCTCGGTCAGGTCCTCGTAGAACCGCAGTACGATCACGGCCCGCTGTCGTGGGGGCAACCGCGCCAGTGCCCGCAGCACGTCCAGCCGGAGTGTGGCGTCCAAGGCCGGGTCATGAACCAGCTGAGGCGGTGGCTCGGCGGCGAAGCTCTCCGACACCCGGCGCCGCCGCCACGCAGAAGCGTGCTCGTGAAACAGCACCCGGCGCACGTACGCGTCCGGGTTTCCGTGACGGATCCGCCGCCAATGTGCGGCGGTCTTGGCCAGAGCCGACTGGAGCAGATCCTGAGCCAGGTGGAAGTCCCCGGTCAGCAGATATGCGACGCGGGACAGGGCGGCGGAGCGGTTGTCCACGAACTCGCGGAATCCTTCATAGCGATCCACCCGCACCTCCGTCGTCGAGACCGTCACCAGTTCAAACGCACCTTGTCGGGCAAACGGTTGAGCCTGGTCTGCCATCACAGGGCATCTCCTCCTCACCACCTGTTCCACACAGGACCGTCGACATCTCCTTCGCCGTGAAGCAAGCCAACTTCTGCGCTCTGGGCTACGTCGAGGGTGGTGGCTGGGGCTGCATCGTGGTGCCGTATGCCTAGCGTCCGCCAATAGCGCGGAGCCACCAGGGCACGCGCCCTCGGGCCCTGGACCGTTCTGGCGGAGACGGCCACAGTCCGCGGTGCTAGCGGTGGCGCGGTGCCACTCCGACTGAAGGTGTTGGATGCGGTCGACTGAGCCTCGATGACGGACGGGTGTGACGCGCCGCAGGAAATTCCCGAGCTGCTGTCGGCGGCGGGAGATAGCCGCGATCATGTACGACGTATAGGCCGACCGCGAGGCCGAGCGCTGGGACATGGAGGCATAAGACGCGGTGCGTGCCGGCGTGCCGACGTACGTGGCCGCGCTCATGTCGACTGATCCGATGCCGTGTCGTCTGCGTCGGGAAGCGTGTGCAGGTACTTCTCTGTGGTGGAGATGCTGCCGTGGCCGAGTCGCTCCTTGACCACCTGAGGGTCGGCGCCGCCGGCGTGAAGCGTTACCGAGGATAAGTAACCGGCAAGGCGGACATCCAGCGCCTGTTCCGCGCCAAGGTCAGAGCGTCCGAGACCTCGGTGGTCCGCTCCCACAGCAGGACTGGACGGGCATGCAGGCAATTCTGGAGTAATCCGCGGCCACCACCGCCCTGCGCCCAGCTACCTCGACAATGCTCCGCTACCTCGACAACGGTGATAGACCCGGTCGATGCGAGACCATCGGCGTACTCACTTGCCATCGTGCCCGCGCCCTGCGGCCGGACTTGCTTAACCGTGACGTCGGCTCGATGCGAAGGCAGACATTGTGCATCGTTGTCGGCAGTGGCAGAAGACATGGCGGGTACTCGATGGTCCGCTCAGGCGAGTTGGCAAAGGGAGGGAGCGATCGTGGTGGGTGTGGCCAATGCGCTTCAGGCGGAGCGCTGGAACGGCGCTACCGGTCGTCGCTGGGTCGTGCAGCGGGAGCGGCATGCGGCGCTTCGCGAGCCGGTGGTGCCACACCTGCTCCGCGCGGCGGCCGTTTCGCCCGGCGACCGGGTCCTGGACGTGGGCTGCGGGTGTGGCGAGCTGACCGTCCGCCTCGCTGCGGCGTCCGGAGTGGACGGAGCCGTGGTCGGCCTGGATATCTCCGCGGTGCTGCTCGCCGTGGCCCGCGACCTCGCTGCGGCCGCTGGCGAGCCGGCCGTCCGGTTCGTCCGCGGCGACGCGCAGGTGTACGCGTTCGAGAGTGCCGCCTTCGACGTGGTGGTCAGCGGCTTCGGTGTGATGTTCTTCGATGACCCTGTGGCCGCTTTCGCCAACCTGGCCGGCGCGTTGCGGCCGGGCGGGCGGCTGGCGTTCCTGTGCTGGCAGGACGACCTGCGCAACGAGGTGTTCGGCATCCCGCTGCGGGCCTTCGCCGCGCACGGGGTGGCGGTCGGACCGGGCGAGTTCGACATGTTCGGGGAGCCGCGCCGGATCGCCGCCCTTCTGACCGGTGTGGGCTTCGACCGGGTACGGGTGATGCCCGTGCACGGGCCCGCGCGGATCGGTGCGGACGTCGCGGACGTGCTCGGCTACGTGCGGGCTACCAGCCGGGTGCGCGACCTGCTGGCCGGCCTGGACGAGGCCGTCGCCGGCCGGGTGGCGGCGACCATGGCCGACCACTATCGGGCCCGGGCGCGGCCGGACGGTGTCTGGGTCGATGCCGCGTCCTGGTTGGTCACGGCCGTCACGCCCTCCGCGAACGGCGATGACGATCCAGCATAGGGCTGTCCAGATCCATTTCGGCTGGATCCTGGAGTTCGGTGCCCTGGAGCCGTTGCGGACGGTCGAGGCCACGTCATCGCCGTGTCGTCGACCCCTGAGTCATTGAGCAGAGCGAGTGCCGGGTTGCCCTACAAATGGTGACCGCCACAGACCTCGTCCTACGGTGGATCGACTGGCTGGCCTGCGAACGCCGATCTGGTACCCGCATAGGAGCAAAAGGCTGTTGGCGGGGAGAAGCGAGCCGTGTCCGCGGGATGGCCCTGCGGGAGCAGACTGGGCACGTGCGGATCGTCGCCGCCCCATGAGTTGGTCCCCTGAGGCTGGACTCCGTGACGCGGGTGGCGAACCTAAACGAACTACCGGCAGTGTACGGGTGCCGACGATCGGGTTGCGTTCCCAGGGGCAGACGCCATGGTCACTCCCGTGCGGAGGGGCCTGGTCGGAGATATCGGCCACACCTAGCAAGCGCTCGGTCACAGCACCTGACCATGCCGGTGAAGATGGGGTGGCGGGTTCGTCCCGCCCGTTGGTTTGAGGTCGAGTCGGCCGTAGGTGCCGGAAGGGAGTGTCCCGTGCCCCGCCTGGATGAGAAGCTGCACGCGATCTACGACCAGGTCCTTCGGCGTAATCCTGGCGAGGTCGAGTTTCACCAGGCCGTTCACGAGGTTTTGGACAGTCTGGGTCCGGTGGTGGCGAAGCATCCGGAGTATGCGGATGGGGCGGTGATCAGTCGGTTGTGTGAGCCGGAGCGTCAGATCA
>NZ_JBHLUH010000046.1:0-71262 GCF_042433955.1 Phytohabitans kaempferiae
ACCAAGCCACAGACCGGAAATCATCACCAGTCACCCAGAAGTGACAAAGCACTACTAACGGCCTGCCAAGCCCGAATCTCGGTGGGACAGCGCGAATCGCGACATATCCGGACGCGGGAGGGGTATTTACGGTGGCTGTCAACCAAGGTTCCGTACAGGCAGCTCACCCGTGCACACTGTGGAGTGTGGACAAGGCGACGATTGAGCCGCCCTGGATCTTCCGGAGAGAGAACCAACTAAGATCGTTTTCTCTTCTGTCGTCGCTCACGGAATTCGGTTCTGGCACGGCAAACGTGGGCGTGGTAGCGCTCCGTGTGGTTAGTGGGGTTCGAGGATTCTGAGGCGGAGGAGGTCGAACTTGGCGCGGCCGTACATCGATCTCTTGATCGTCTTGATGCGATTAACGGCGCCTTCGACAGCGCCGGAGCTGTAGGGAAGGGTGAGGCCGGCGGTGACGGCGTCCAGGTCGCGCTGCAGTCCTTTGGTGAAGGTGTGCAGGGTGGGTAGGTCGTCGGCTTGGACGTCGGCGATCCATTGTGGAAGGTCGGCGCCGCCTAGGGTGCGGATCATGCGGGCGAAGCGGCTGACGTGTTCGCGCACGGCCGTGAGGGTGGTGCTGCGGGAGCAGATGGCAGCGAGGCGGGCGTGGTCGTCGGGGTTGAGTTTGGCCGGGTCCATCATGATCCATTTGGTTACCTGGCGTGGTTTGGGTGGTGCCGGCGGCTTGGAGGGCTGTTGCCCGTCGTTCGGCGTGAGCATGTAGGCGTCGTTGCTGGTGAGCGTGTTCAGTCATGAGAAGGCCCCGCCGGGCGGGCCCGGCGGGGCTTTGGTGGTCATGGTGTCGGGTTGGTGATCATTCTGTCGTTACTTCGGTCACGGCGGTGCGTGTGCTGCTCTCGTCGACGATGGCTTTGCCTTCGGTGAGGGCGGCGATGAGGGCTTGGTTGGCCAGGTTGTTGACCATGCGGGGGTAGCCGCGGCTGGTTTGGTGGATCAGGGTGATCGCGTCGTCGGAGAACAGGGTGTCGGTGCGGCCGGCCAGTTTGAGGTGGTGCTTGAGGTAGCTGGCGGTTTCTTCCAGGGCCATGCCGGTCATCTGGTAGCGGACGGCGATGCGTTGGTCGAGGGCGGCCAGTTCGCCGAACTTGATCCGCCGGCGCAGGGTGGGTTGCCCGATGAGTAGGCAGGCGAACGGGGATCGGGAGTCCATGTCGTGGTTGGTGAGCATTCGGACTGCCTCGAGCTGGGCGTGGGAGAGCAGGTGGGCTTCGTCGATGACCAGCACGGGGGTTCTGCCGCGTTCGGCGTGTTCGGTGGCTAGGGCGTCAGCGGCTTGGGGGATCAGCGCTGCGGTGTGGAAGCGGGGTGTCTGGCCGAGGGCGGTGACGATGGCGAAGTGGATGCCGCGGGCGCCGACGGCGGGGTTGCCGAGGTAGATGACGACGTGCCGGACCGGGTCGAGGCCGGCCAGCGCGGCGCGGACGGCGACGGTTTTGCCGGCGCCGACCTCGCCGGTGATCACGCCGAGGGCGTGTTCGGTGACGGTCCAGGTGATGCGGGCGACGGCTTCGGCGTGGGCGTTGTGCCGGTGCAGCATGCTCGGGGCCAGGTCCCGGCCGAACGGGAGCCGGGTGAAGCCCCAGTGGCCTTGGAGTTTCTGCAGCATCAGGCCTCATCGCCTTCCGCGCTGGCGTTGGTGAGGCGGGTCAGCAGGTCGGCTTTGGCGCGGTGGTAGGCGGCTTTCTCGGCGGGGTCGGCGTTGGTGCCGGCTTCGGTCAGGCGGCGAGCCCAGGCCAGCAGCTCGGCGATCTGGCCGGCGACAATACCGGATGGTGTGTCGGTCACCGGTCCACCTCCTTGCGGCCGGTGGCTGGGCGGCTGTCGTCGAACAGGGCGGCGTAGTTGATCCGCGATTCCAGGCGCTGGGTGTGGTCTTCGTCGATCAGGCGCAGGTAGTCGATCCCGGTCGCCGGCGGGGTGTCGGTGTCGGGGTGTTCGGGGCGGGCCTTGGGGTGCGAGTGCCGGCCGATGCGGAACGCCACTGCTTTGCCGTGGCTGCGGCCGCGGTGGCGGACCTCGATATCGGTGAGGTCGAACGGGTCTTATGCCGACCTGGATGTCATCCTGATGTTCGCCTCTTCGGGCAGGTCGAGGCCGGCGGAGGTTGGCATAACGCGGGCAGCGGATTTTGCGTCATGCTGGCACCAGTGAGGTTGTCGGATTTCGGTAGGTGGGCTTGTGAGCCCTCACGTCCGTCGCGAGATTCCGGCCAGCGGCCCGCTGGCTGATCGCATCGTGGGTTTCGCTGGGTGGCTGGCCGACTGCGGGTACGCGTCATCGTCGATACGGCACCACGTTTACCTGGCGGCGGAGCTGAACGCGTGGCTGGCCGGGCAAGATCTGTCCGTAAAGGACCTCACCGAGTCGGTGGCGACCCGCTTCTGGGAAGACCTTCGCGCCTCGGGGAGCTACCTGGTGAAGGGGACGTCGCCTGAACCGCTGCTCGGCTATCTGCGTGGCATCGGCGTGCTGCCGCAGCAGGCCGGCGGCCCCGTGGGCGCGGCGGGTGTCCTGCTGCTGGAATACGACCGGTATCTGCGCCTCGAGCGCCGGGCAGGCGAGGTGACGATCGCCCACTATCTGAGGTACGCCAATGAGTTCCTGGGCGTTGCGGGTGGGCTGCTGGACGGGCCGGAGTTCGACGCTCGCCTGGCGGCCCTGGACGGCGCACAGGTCCTGGATGTCGTGTCACGCCAGGTCGCCCGTCACCGGCTGCCCTCGCTCGGAGCGGCTCTGACGGGCGACCGGGCGTTCCTGCGGTTCCTGGAGTATGCGGGACACACGGCGCACCGGCTGGCCGCTGCGGTTCCGAGGGCCGCCCGCCAGCCGTCCCGGCTGCCTGCCCAGGTTGATCCCGCGACGGCGGCCGCGATCCTGGCCAGCTGCGATCGCGGCACCGAATGCGGATGCCGTGATCGCGCGGTCCTGCTTCTGCTGCACCGCTACGGCCTGCGGCCGGTCGAGGTGACCCGCTTGGAACTGCCGGACCTGCACTGGCGGGCCGGCGAGTTCGTCGTTCACGGCAAAGGCGGTCGTGTTGACGTCCTGCCCCTTCTCCGCGACGTCGGCGAGGCGATCGTGGAGTACCTGCAGATCCGCCGGCCCGCGCCTGCTGGCACCGCAGCGGTGTTCCTGTCCGCTCGCGCACCGGTGCAGCCGATGCGCAAGAACTCGATCGGCGCGCTGGTCGGGCGGGCCTGCGCCAGGGCCGGTGTTGCCAGGATCGGGCCGCGGGCGTTTCGGCACGCGGTCGGGCACGACATGCTCAACAGCGGCGCCTCGCTGGTGGAGATCCGGGACGTGCTGCGTCACCGTGATATCGAGACCACGAGCGCGTATACCCGGGCGGACGTCTCCGCGCTGCGACCACTGGCACGCCCCTGGCCAGGTGTCGGCAGGCAGCGGGCCGCGGAGACGGCCCCGTGACCCGGCCCGCGCCCGCCGCCACGCTCAGCGTCCTAGCCGAGCAGTACCTTGCGTTGCGCCGCCGCCTCGGCTTCGAGATGGACAAGCCGGGATTCCTGGTCCGCCGGTTCGCCGAGTACTGCGACCACGCCGGCATCACCCGCGTGACAAACCAGGCCGTCCTGGCCTGGATCGAGCTCGCGCAGCCCGTGGCCCCGTCCTACCGGTGGCTGCGGCTCAACGCGGCCCGCGGGTTCGCCATCTACCTGCACACCCTGGACCCCGCGCATCAGGTTCCGCCAGCGGACCTGGTGCCCTGCCGGCAAAGCCGGCCCGAGCCATGCATCGTGACCAGTGAGGCGATCCAGACGCTGATGGAAACGGCCGGACAGCTGAGGCCGCAACTGCACGCGGCCACCCTCCAGACCCTGACCGGGCTGATAGCGGCCACCGGGATGCGAACCTGCGAAGCCGTCCGCGCCGACGACGGCGACATCGACCCGGCCGAGGCCGCGATGACCCTGCACGGCAAGAACCGCAGGGACCGGCGGATACCGCTGCATCCCACCACCCTGGACGCGCTCGCTGACTACCGGCAACTCCGCGACCGGCTGATACCCGGCTATGCCGGGCCGAGTCTGCTGGTCAACACCCGCGGACACCGGCTGAACGCCGACCAGGTCCGCACGCACTTCACCCACCTGGTCGACCGGGCCGGCCTTGGCGACCTCTCGCCCCGCCCGACGCTGCGCGCCCTGCGCCACACCTTCGCCGTCACCACGCTGACCGGCTGGCTGAACGACGACATCGACACCCAGGCCAGCCTCCCGCTGTTGCAGGCCCACATGGGACACACCAAGCCGCGGCACACCTTCTACTACTTGCAAGCCGTCCCTGAACTACTCCAAGCCGCCAGCGATCACATGCTCCGGTCCGCAGTTCGCGAAGCCCGCCGTCAGCCCTCACCGCATGAGGAGACATGATGAGCGACCTGGCCCCGATCCTGCAGGGATTCTTCCGCGTCAAGCTGATCCAGCACAAAGACGCCAGCCCTCACACCATCGCCAGCTACCGCGACACCTGGCGGCTGCTGCTGCACTACGCCCAGCGGGCCACCGGCACGCCGCCGGAGAGGATGCGGCTCGCTCAGATCGACTACGACCTGATCACCGGCTTCCTGCACCACCTGGACACCGAGCGCGGCAACGCAGCATCCACCCGCAACAACCGCTTGGCCGCGATCCACTCGATGTTCCGCTACGCCGCCCTGCACGCGCCCGACGACGCCGAGGTGATCCAACGCGTGCTGGCCATCGAATCCGCCCGGACCGGCGACACCTCGATCCCCTGGCTCACTCCAGAGCAGACGGCCGCCATCCTGGCCGCCCCCGACCGCAGCACCTGGACAGGCCGCCGCGACCACACGATGATGATCGTCCTGCTGGCCACCGGCCTGCGCATCTCCGAGCTGCTCAGCCTCACCCGCGACGACGCGCGCATCCGGCCCACCGGCTCACACGTCCGCTGCGTGGGGAAAGGTCGCCACGAACGATCAACCCCGCTCGACCCCGCCAGCGCGGCTGAGCTCGGCGAATGGCTGGAGCACACCAGCGGTCAGCCCGCTGACCCGTTGTTCCCCGCTCGCGGGCGAACCACCCGGAACCTGACCCGTGACGGTTTCCAGGCCCGGCTGAACAAATACCAGAAAATTGCGGCGCAGGACCAACCGTCCTTGGCCGGGAAACACCTGTTCCCGCACCTGTTCCGCCACACCCGGGCCATGAACATGCGCATCGCCGGCCACGACGTCAGCATCATCGCCCTCTGGCTCGGGCACCAGGATGTGTCCTCAACGATGAAGTACCTTCACGCCGACCTGAAGCTCAAAGAGCGGGCCCTCGACCGCACCGCAGCCGCCGAACAGCAACAAGGCCGCTACCAGCCCAGCGACACCGTCCTTGACTTCCTCGACAGCCTCGCCGCCCGGTGACGCAAATCCGCTGCCCGCGTTATGCCAACCTCCGCCGGCCTCGACCTGCCCGAAGAGGCGAACATCAGGATGACATCCAGGTCGGCATAAGACCCGTTATCACGACCTCGTGATAACGGGTCGAAGACCAGCTCGACCTTGCGGCCGATGAGCAGCTCGTCGACCCGGTAGCGGTTGTTGTGCAGCGACACCACGGCGTTCTTGTTCACGGTGCGGTGCTCGGACCACAGGAACGCCTCCCGCAGCTGCGCCGGCGTCGGCAGAGGCAGCGGATCCGGAATGCCATCGCGCCAGCGTCGCAGCGGCGCCGCGCCGGTCTCGGAGTGAACGGCCGGGTGGTAGACGGTTTCGATCCACGCGGTGGCCAGCCGGTTGAGCTCGGCCAGGCCCTCAATCTTCGCCGCGACCTGGTCGGTGATCTCGACCAGGAACTGGTCCCGGACGGTGCGGAACCAGCGTTCGATCTTCCCTCTGCCTTCCGGCTGCCCGGGCCGGGAGTGGACCAGCTTGATGCCGAGGCTGGCGCAGGCACGTAGCAGCCAGGAGTCCACAAAGGATGATCCGTTGTCGACGTAGATCGACTCCGGGACACCGCGGGATGCCAGGGCCGGGCGCAGCGCCACCGCCAGGCGCACGGTGTCCTCGGCGAACCCGAACCGGGCTGCCATCACCGCCCTGGACCGGTCGTCCAGGAACGCGAACAGATACGTCTTGCGGCCGGCGATCACCGGCCCGTGGAGCACGTCGCCGACCCACAGTTCGTTGCACCGGTCGGCTTCGAACCGGCCAAACGCCGCCGGGCCGGCACCCGGCAGGTCCCGGTCGAGCTCCAGGTGCTTGAAATGGCGTTGCAGCGTGCGCTCCGACGGCGCCCACCCGGACTGCGCGCGCAGGATCCGCATCACCTGGGCGGCGGTGCGGTCCGGGTTCTCTCGTTTCAACCCGGCGGCCATCGCCAGGACCTCCGCCGGGGTGCGCGGCTGCACCCGCGCCGGGGTCGGCACCAACGCCTCGAACCCGCCGCGACGCCACCACCGACACCAGCGGTCGATGCTCTGCCTGGATACCCGCACCGGCTCGCCAAACGGCCCCTGGTGAACGCGTGCGGCCAGTTCCCGCACCAGCTTGCCGCGCTGACGCGTGGACAGGGCCGGGTCGATCACCTCCTGGATCAACTCGTAGCGGAACAAGCCCACCCGGCGGGCCCGTTCGGCCCGGCGCCGCAGCTCCACATCCGGATCAGTCAACTCCAACCTCCTCGACACGGTCGACAAAGCACCGCGTCGAGGCTGCTAGCCCTTGATCGACTTCACCAGAGGCGACTCGTGTTGATCAACTCCACAGTGGAGCCGGGTGCGAGCAACCCACCAGACGTGACCGCGCAAGCCACCTGCCACGGCGACAACCCGAACACCACCGATGCCCACCGGCGCACCACCGCCCCGGCCGCAGCCACGATCACCGCAACCGCATCAGCCAGCAGCGAACCCGCCGGCTCCGGCAGTCGCGGATCGGGATCCAACGCGCACAGCAACACCGTGAACGCCTCGCGCAATGGCCCCGCCCGACCAACGAACCGGCGAAGCCAGCCCCGTACCGTCGTCGCCGGCCGCCCCAGCCGCTCAGCAACCCGGCGATGCCCCCACCCCGCCGCCGCCCACACCAACGCCGCACCGATCACCGCCACCACGTCCGCCCGCCGCGCCAGCACACCAACCGGCAGCAACACGTGCGTCCCTCCGCAACCGGCACAACGCGCCCGGCGAGGCCGAAGCCGCCACCGAACCTCGCCCCCGCCCCGGATCACCCGGGCCCGCGCCCACCCCCACGGACCCAACTGGCCGCTGCACGCCGGGCACGCCAACCCGCCCCCAACCAGCCGCCGCTCGACCTCACCCGCGTCCTTGCCTACCGTGAGCATCGGTGCCTCCGCGCACCACACCGCGGCCCTCCCGGACGCTCCGCCAAGAGAAGACCGGGAGGGCCGCTGGCCTACCAGACCCGCTCACGTTGGCGTCGCACACGAAAAAGGGCAACCCCACCAGGGCCACCCACAACCCGCTCACGCCGAACGACGCGCTCCTACCCCCACGTGTTCACGCCGAGCGGCGGGCAACAAGGGCTTGTCGGGTCGGGATGGGCGTAGGTAGCGGCGTAGGGTCTGGATGCTGCCGCGGTATCCGCGTTGGCGGATCTCTTCCAGCAGTGTGGCGGTGTCGGTGTGGCTGTCGTGGTAGCGCTGTTGCAGGTAGGGCTTGAACGGGTCCAGGACGCTGTCGCGGCGGGTGCCGGCGAGTAGGTCCTCGACGTGGGTGGCGTTGGCGAACCGGCGCACGGTCTGGATGTCCAGGCCGAGCCTGCGGCTGATTTCGGCTCGTGAGCAGCCGTCGGCCAGCAGTTGCTGGACGGCTTTGTAGCGTTCCCGGGTGCGGGTGACCAGCCGTATCTCGGTATCCGACTCCGGTGTGGCCGGCACCGCCGGCGCGGTGGGTGGCGGGTCGGGTGTGATCGGGTCGGGTTCGGCGAGGTGTCGGCGGTGCGTGATGACGGTGTTCAGTACGGCTTCGCCGAGATTCATCCAGAGGTGGAACCGGTCGGCGACCTGGATCGCGTCCGGTGCCCCAATCCGGACGCCGTCCGCGTACGCGCCAGCACGGTCACGACACACGATGTGCGCGCCGGGATGCTCACGCAGCCAGGCGGCGAGCGTGTCCGCGGTGCGGTCTGGCAGCACATCGACCGGCTGGTGGGTGTCCATGTCTATCAGCACCGTGGCGTAGACCTGACCACGCCTCAGGGCGAAGTCGTCCACTCCGAGCACCCGAGGCGCTACCGTCGGCGAGGTTGGCGGGGTGGCACGCAGCAGCCGCAGCAGGGTGCTGCGGCTGGCCGGGATCGCGAACTTGGCCGCGAGTCTGGCCCCGGCACGTCCGGCCAGCGCGACACTGATGTGTCGCAGCATCGCCCGTAGCGGCGAGCTGCGCCGGCCACGCGGCACGGTCAGCTCGGGTACCTGCTCGGCGAACGTCCGCTTCGAACAGGCCGCGTTCAGGCAGTTGAACCGCCGTACCTGCAACAGGATCCACACCGGTGTTGCGCCCAGCGGAGTGTCCGCCAGCCGCCGTCGGTATCGCTCACGCACCGACCTCGAGACCACCTGGCAGGCAGGGCAGGCCGCCTCGTCAGTATCAACTTTGGCGTGGATATGCACCGCGTCGGGCCGGTCCTCGACCCGCTCGACACGCACCTGGCGCAGGTGACGCGGCAACACGCCGACCGGTTGCTGATCTTGCACCGCGACATGATCCCGGCCAGCGCTCTCCAGGTAAAGCGTTGCTGCTCAACGCCTCCAAGCGAACAGCAACCGATCAAACTCCATCATAGACAGATGCCCGCTGCTCACACGACCACACCCACGCTGCGCCCACGTTTGCTGTGCCAGAACCGAATTACGTGAGCGTCAGACCGCTACAGGTGGGGAATTACGTGAGCGCCGACACTCTTCTGGAGGTAAAGGGGAATGGTGATGGCGAGGCAGCGCAGGTCGTTCACGCCGGAGTACAAGGAGCAGATCGCTCGGATGGTGGTGGAGGAGTCTCGGGCGATTCCGTCGGCGGCGCGGGAGATCGGCGTGAACGAGCAGACGTTGCGTAACTGGGTGAACGCGTACCGGCAGGCACACGCCGGCGAGGAGCCGCCGTTGACGATTTCGGAGCGGGCCCGGCTGCGGGAGTTGGAGAAGGAAGTTCGGGAGCTCAGGCTGGAGCGGGAGTTCTTGGGAAAAGCCGCGGCGTTCTTCGCCAGCGAGTATCGGTAGAAGCTCGGTACGAGCTGATCGACGCGGAGAAACGCGCTCTCGGGTTGGACGGCCGGCCCAAGTACGCCGTCGTGCAAATGTGCAAGTGGTTGGGGGTTTCCAGTTCCGGATATTACGAGTGGCGGTGTCGGCCGCAATCGGCGACTGCGGCACGCCGGGAGAAGCTGAAGCAGTTGGTCGTGGAGATTTTCGAGCTGTCGGACGAGACGTACGGTTACCGGCGGATCCATGCCGCGCTGCTGCGGTCCGGTCACGCCTGCTCCGCGGAGCTGGTCCGTGCCCTGGTGGGTGAGCTGGGCCTGGTGCCGTGCCAGCCGCGGCCCTGGCGGTACAGCTTGACCGATCAGGACCCGGCGGCCGGGTCGATCCCGGATCTGCTGCACCGGGACTTCACCGCGTCTGCGCCGGGCGAGAAGATGGTCGGTGATATCACGTACATTCCGACCTGGGAGGGTTGGGTATTCCTCGCCACGGTGATCGACTGCTACACGAAAGCGGTGATCGGCTGGGCGATGTCCGACAACTACAAAACTCCGCTGATCAGCGCTGCGATCCGCATGGCTGTCCGTAATCACGATATCAGGGAAGGCGCGATATTCCACTCCGACCGTGGCAGCAACTACACGTCCGCCGAATTCGGCAAGGTCCTCCGTAAGCATGGGATCCGGCAATCCGTCGGGCGCACCGGAACTTGTTACGATAACGCGATGGCCGAGTCGTTCTTCGCGGCACTCAAGAACGAGCGGGTGAACCGCACGCAGTACCCGACCAGGAAACGCGCCATGGAGGATGTTGCGCGATACATAGAAGTCCGATACAATTCCCGACGTCTCCACTCGGGTCTCGGCTATAAGACTCCCAACGAGGTCTACAGCGAGTACCTGAACGGGCAGCGTGCGGCGTAATTTCGACCACTAAACGTTTGTCCGGAATTTTCGGGGCGGATCAGATCGGCAAATTTCGGATCACGAGGGAGTACCGCGTGGTCGTGGTAGCCATGCGGGTCTACCTGGTCTCGATCGTCCCGCTCGGCCTTCTGCTCGGGCTCACCACCGTTGGGGCGTTGCCCTCCGACGCGGTCAAGTTCGCCGTGTTCCCGCTCCTGGCCATAGCGCTGGCGTTCGCCGTGGCGTATCGGCTCCAGTATCCCTACGTCCGGAAGTCCTTCAACGACGCCAGCCGCCGCGGGGACGGATACCAGATCGGCTATCAGGGGACCTACTACAAACTGCTCCTCCTCGACGCCCTCACCGGCTTCAGAGCCAGCCGGCGCTGAAGCCGGCAGATGCTGGTAGTAGCAGGTGACCCGCCGGTCAACGCGCTGGTAGGTGAACCACACGGCCCCCGTGTCGGTGGCGGACTTCGACCCGGTGAACATACGCTGGTACTCCTGCGCCACGCCGATCGCGACGACCTGGGACCGGCCGGTAGCCGCGGCCTTGCCCATCAGCGGCATCACCTGGTCGATCTTGCGTTCCCGCCACCGGCTGTCCGCCAGCAGACCCCGGCGGGTCTCCTCTGTGGGGTGGTAGGGCGGGCGCAGCGGTTTGCGGCTGTCGTTTCCCATCGAGGGATTGTGCTCATGTCGCGGCACTCCGCTGGACGCCGAGCTCATGGCCTTTCCCACGCCCGAGCGGTCGCCAAGAGCAGGTCGTCGCGGGCGCCAGCCACCACCCTCGGCACGATCCTGTTCGTGTCCGCGGCTGGGACCAAGGCAGAGAAAAGTCGACCGGCCGGACACGCCCGCGCCTATTTCGCCAACGCGTTTCGCCAACGCGACCTGTGGCTGCTCACGGCGACCTCGGGCCTAACCCCGAACGCCATCGCCTACGCATGCGCCGAGGTCAGCATCCTGGCCGGTGTAGTCCAGGCGCGCGCCGGCGCGGTCAGCGGCCTCCTCCTCGCGCTATGGGCCGGGGGCAGCGTCACCGGCTGACTGCTATCCGGCTCGCGCGCCTGGTCCGGACCGAGCCGCCAGCAGTTGGTGCTCATCGAGACGGCGGTGACACTGCTGTCGGTGTCGGTCCTGAGATTTTCCGGCTGGGGCTGATCCGTTGGGGTCGTTGGCGGCGACATTGAGGGTATGAGCGCGAACGCTGAGGACAGTGATGCGGATCTGCTGCGCGCTGTCGCGGACGGTGATGAGGGGGCGTTGCGGTTGCTGTTCGACCGGCACGCGCCCTGGCTCGCCGCCAGGCTGCGGCGGCGGTGCCCAGATCCCGACGCGGTCGACGATGTTTTGCAGGACACGTTCGTCGCGGTGTGGAAGGGCGCGAAGCGGTGGCGCGGCGACGGAGAGGCCGGGGCGTGGCTGTGGGGTATCGCGGCGCGCCGGTTGATCTCCCGGCTGCGCCGGTGTGGACCCACCAGCCCACCTGCGTGTCCGAGACCGGATCGTGCTGGCGGCGGACGACCGCCTCCGCATACTCCGGCGTCCGTAGCAGGTCCGGCACCAGCACCGGGCCATAGCAACTGACCCTCTGTGCTGTCGACTCCAGCCACAGGTAGTCCAACGTGGACACGTCGAGGTCCGGGCCGGCGAAGTCGTCCTGCCACCGCGGCAACCGAAACACGGACCGCGCCAACGCCAAGAGATGATCACGCTCGACCCGGTCGTACACCCCGTACATATCCAGCAACGCGGCCACCAGGTCGAACTGGAACACCCGCCGCCCAAGCTCGAAAGCGGCCAGGTCGGCGAACTCCGCCCTCAGATAGCTGGCGGTATACCTGAGCGTCAGGCCACGGTCCTCACGCAACTCGCGTAACCGGCCGCCCAGCCACCGCGACCGCAGCGACGACTCATCCCGATCACGACGCGACGGCATGAGAGCCTCCATGTTGGACCACCGCGACCAGACGCGCCGAGTTGGTCCCTCCAAAGGGAAGCCGACCGTTCTGCCGCGAACTCCGGCGTACGCCGCCAGCCGCCATCACGACGGCGGCCGTGCCGACTGCCCCTGCTGGCCGTGACCTCGCGCCTATGCGATCGTCGGTTCGGCAACCCTGGCGACCGCTGGACGACAGCTTGCCGAGGACAAGGGCGTTCCCTGCATGTCGGACACCCACTGGTTCGTGTAGGTCAGCCAGTGAACGGCCTGCGACGCTGAGACCGCGCCAACCGCGCGCCAGAGGGGGCTGGTGCCGGGCGACGTGAGCCTGGCCGATCGCCGCCAACGACGCAGCACTCACGCGCTTAGTCGGTGTCATATGACTAGTCTTACCGCTGAGACTAGATCCAGACAAGTTGTCTGACGAGATTTTCGTGAAGCGCCTCGCGGCGGGTGTGGCATGCTGTCCGCCGTGACGAATGGGCCGACCCTGCGCAGACGTCGCCTTGCCCGTGAGCTGAGCCGTCTCCGTGAGGCCGCCGGCCTCACGATCGAGGCGGCCGCGGACGGTGCCGGCATATCCATGTCGCACCTGTCTCGGGTGGAACGTGCACAGGTCGCTGTCCGGGTACCCGTGGTCAAGGCACTGCTGCACACATACCGCGCCGACGCGGGGACCGCGGCCTACCTGGTGGACGTGGCAAAGGATGCGGCCAGCCGAGGGTGGTGGCATCGATACGCGCGTAGCATCCCCGAGGAGTACGCCACCTACATCGGCTTCGAGGCGGACGCGGACCGGATCTGGAACTTTGAGCTGGTCTCCATCCCCGGCTTGCTTCAGACCGAGGAGTACACACGGGCTGTTCTTCGCGGCGGCGCCGCCCGCCTCGCGGACGAGGAGATAGACCGCCGGGTCGAGGTCCGACTGCAGAGGCAAGCCCTGTTGACCCGCCCAGACCCGCCGACGCTCTGGGTTGTTCTCGACGAGGCGACCATCCGGCGGGAGGTCGGCGGCCGGCAGGTCATGGCAGACCAACTTGGCCGGCTCGCGGATGTAGCGGCTCTGCCGCACATCGACATCCAGATACTGCCGTTCGGCATCGGCGCCCATCCAGGCACGCCAGGCTCGTTTGTCGTCCTGCGATTCGCGGATACGGCAGACTCAGACGTGGTCTACATCGAGACCATGGCCGGTGATCTCTATCCTGAAAGCGACGCGGACATCGCCAGCGCCGTCATGACGTTCGACCGGCTCCGCGCCATGGCGCTCAGTCCTGACGACTCAGCGACGCTGATCCGCGGCGTGGCGAAGGAGCTTTCGAGATGATCGACTTCAGCAGAGCCGTATGGCGCAAGAGCACCAGAACCCAGCAGAGCGGCCAATGCGTCGAGATAGCGGCCGTAGATCAGGTGATCGGCGTACGCGATTCGAAGGACCCCACCGGCCCGGTCCTTGTCTTCACCCGGCCGGCGTTCGCCGCCTTCCTCCAAGCAGCAGCAGGCGGCGAGTTCGAGGTGGGTTGACCCGCCGCCTCACCGGCGGGGCGGCATCCGACCGCTAGCGACTGCCGAAGTCGCCGTCCTTCGCGCCGTCCACGAAGGCCCGCCACTGTGAACGGGTGAAGACCAGGACAGGACCGGTCGGATCCTTGGAGTCGCGTACCCCGACCACCTCGGCGAGCGGCGCGAACTCCACGCAGTCGCCGTTCATGCTCTGGGAACTCTTACGCCAGACAGCGCTGGACAGGTCGTACATCCCGCCTCCGTTCGTCACTGAGCGGTACGGATCGAGCGTCCCACGTGTCCGACGCTCTGACTAGTCCCCAATCTCGACTAGGATCGAGTGCTGAGGCGGCGTACAGGGACGGCGATGCTAATGACCATGGATGATCTGACCCAGCTCCTGCGACAGATCGAACGGTCCGCGTTCCGGCTGGAGACGCGCAGCGAGTACAACGCGGCCAGCGAGGCCGCGCTGTTCCACGCCTTCTTCGAAGGACACGAACTGCCACCGCGAAACCCGGAGACCGATCCCTGGCTACGGATGACCGCCGACAGCGTCAACGCAGGGCGAAGCTGGCGCCGCGTGCACGTAATTGAGCGGCCCCTGTCGCGCTACCTACAGTTCGAGCTGATCGGATACCTGGGCAACCTGCTCGCCGGCGAGGACGTCCGGATCGCCAGCCGCGACGGCCGGCCCGGACCGCTCCACAAGCTGAACCAGGACTTCTGGATGCTCGACGACGACGTCTTCGTCATGCACTACGACCAGGGCAACCGACTCGTCGACATCGAACCCGCAACAAACGCCGCCACCTTCCGCGAGCAGCGAGACCTGGCCCTGGCCCACTCCATCCCGCTCGCCGACTACCTCCCAACCGTCCGCGACGAACTGCTTAGATCATCCTGGTGAGCGCCCCCGACCGTCGCGAACTGGCGACCCGACTGCGAGACCTGCGCAAGGCCGCCGGTCTGTCCACCACGCAGCTCGCGGCCCAGCTCGGCTGGTCGCAGTCCAAAGTATCCAAGATCGAGAACGGGCGCACCAAGCCAGCGGTCGCCGACGTCAACGCCTGGCTCACCGCAGTCGACGCACCAGCCAGCCAGCGGCCCGAGTTGCTCGACATGGCCGAGTCGATCCAGGTCGCCTCGATCATCTGGGACCGCACCCTCGGCGGCGGAAGAGCAGCCCATCAACGCGAGATCGGCCTGCTCCGCGACCAAGCCACCGAGGTGCGCGTCTTCCAGAACGGTGTGGTGCCTGGGTTGCTCCAGACCGCGGCGTACGCACGCGCCGTCCTCAACCTGGCCGACATCTTCCAACTCGGCGATACCACCCGCGCTGCCGCCGCACGGATCGACCGACAAGCCGTCCTCTACGAGGAAGGCCGACGGTTCCAGTTCGTCATCACCGAAGCCGCACTGCGCTTCCGACCCGGTGACGTTGGCATGCTCGTCGCCCAGTACGACAAGATCCTGTCGACCTGCACACTCCCCACTATCGACCTGGCAATCCTCCCAACCGGAACACTGTCCTCAACGGTCCACGCCCACCCGTTTGTCATCTACAGCCTCCCCGAGAACTCGACCGTCGTCACGATCGAGACGTACACACGCGAGCTGACACTGACGGATCAGGAGGAGGTTGGTTCGTACGAACGTGTGTACCGCAATCTCCAGACCGACGCGATCCAAGGTGCCGAGGCACAGCGGTTCCTCGTTTCGCTTCGTGATAAGGCCGCAGCCAGCATGGCCGCCGGTCCCAAGGATCGATCGATCTGAACAAGCTTCGCCGCCGCCTTCCTAGCGCACCAAACCAAGTCAGGCCCGCTGCCGCCGGGATCATCCCCGCGTGCGCGGGGAGCACGCCAACACCGTGCTCACGATCACGCAGAAGCTGGGACCATCCCCGCGTGCGCGGGGAGCACTGGCGCGCCAAGGGCCACGCCCGCGGCCCATGGGACCATCCCCGCGTGCGCGGGGAGCACCCGAAGCCGAGTTGTCCAATGTGTATCGCGGCAGGACCATCCCTGCGTGCGCGGGGAGCACTCGACCGGTGTGCCGGAAAAGAGGGCGAGGTACGGACCATCCCCGCGTGCGCGGGGAGCACTGAGACCCGTTGATCCGGCCGACTGTCCATTCGGGACCATCCCCGCGTGCGCGGGGAGCACGCCAGGAGCTGACCAATCCCGGATACGGACAGGGGACCATCCCCGCGTGCGCGGGGAGCACACGTACTCGCCCGGCACCACGAAGCCGGCACCGGGACCATCCCCGCGTGCGCGGGGAGCACGTCGAGGCGGGCCTGGGTGCGCTCGTCGGCCGGGGACCATCCCCGCGTGCGCGGGGAGCACGCTTGCCGCGCTGGAACGCCTCCACCGTCTCGGGGACCATCCCCGCGTGCGCGGGGAGCACTGCAGGGTCGCTGCCTGCTCGGCCATCGTCGTGGGACCATCCCCGCGTGCGCGGGGAGCACGGCGGTGCCCACCGTCGTCCACGACACCCCGTCGGACCATCCCCGCGTGCGCGGGGAGCACACATCTCGACGCTCGCCGGCCTCACGGTGGAAGGGACCATCCCCGCGTGCGCGGGGAGCACTTCTACAACGCGGCCGTCGCGAACGGGGACCTGGGACCATCCCCGCGTGCGCGGGGAGCACTCTCCTTCAACGCGGCCAGCAGCATGAGCCGGAGGACCATCCCCGCGTGCGCGGGGAGCACATCCTCTCGCGTTCTTCGATCTCACGGTCTTTCGGACCATCCCCGCGTGCGCGGGGAGCACCTTGCACTGGCCGAGGAGGACGGCACGATGGAGGGACCATCCCCGCGTGCGCGGGGAGCACGCCCTCGGACGCGTCGAGCACGGCCGGGCGCGTGGGACCATCCCCGCGTGCGCGGGGAGCACAGCCTGGCCCGGCAGATCGGTGGCCGTGTGGCCGGACCATCCCCGCGTGCGCGGGGAGCACGCCACCTACCCCGCCGTGGACTGGCAGCAGCTCGGACCATCCCCGCGTGCGCGGGGAGCACCCTACGATCCACTCCACGCGCGTCGGACCAGTGGGACCATCCCCGCGTGCGCGGGGAGCACGGCGCGGTGCTCTGGGTGGCGCTGCTGGTCGTGGGGACCATCCCCGCGTGCGCGGGGAGCACGGGTTCCCCGGCCCGGCGGACCACTCGCGCACGGGACCATCCCCGCGTGCGCGGGGAGCACGGGACACCTACGGAGCGGGCATCCAAAAGCGCAGGACCATCCCCGCGTGCGCGGGGAGCACCTCGCCACCCTCGTCGGCGCCGCCCTCCTCGGCGGACCATCCCCGCGTGCGCGGGGAGCACGACCTGTTCGACGCGCTCGGCCGCGGGCGAGCTGGACCATCCCCGCGTGCGCGGGGAGCACTTGAGCCGGATCTCCCAGTCCACATCGGACCCAGGACCATCCCCGCGTGCGCGGGGAGCACCTGCTCCCCAACCCTGTCGACCGGGGTAGCTGGGGACCATCCCCGCGTGCGCGGGGAGCACGGCAAGATGTCCGGCGACATCTACGCCAACAACGGACCATCCCCGCGTGCGCGGGGAGCACGGGCCGGGCTCGGTGCCGCCGTCGGCCCAGATCGGACCATCCCCGCGTGCGCGGGGAGCACAGCGGGCCTGTCGGTCCACGCATGCGACCGCGAGGACCATCCCCGCGTGCGCGGGGAGCACTCGCGGCACCAACGGCCGGGGCGACGGTCGCCGCGGACCATCCCCGCGTGCGCGGGGAGCACGCGGCGTCGTCGCGGCGCGTCCCGCGCGGCACGGGACCATCCCCGCGTGCGCGGGGAGCACCGGTCGGGTAGGTCTTGCGCATACCTCTCCTCCGGACCATCCCCGCGTGCGCGGGGAGCACGTGGCTGGCGTACCGATCGGCGCGTTCTTCGTGGGACCATCCCCGCGTGCGCGGGGAGCACTCGAAGCCCTTGAGGATCTCGTCCAGCGACTGGGGACCATCCCCGCGTGCGCGGGGAGCACCCGATGCCAAGGTGTGGGCGATTGCCACCACGGGGACCATCCCCGCGTGCGCGGGGAGCACCTGGTGCGTCTCTTCGCGGAGGAGGGCATTCCAGGACCATCCCCGCGTGCGCGGGGAGCACGCCTTCCGCGGCGATTCGGGCGTCGGCCACGGCGGACCATCCCCGCGTGCGCGGGGAGCACTCGAAGTCCACGCCGCCGATCCACATCGACAACGGACCATCCCCGCGTGCGCGGGGAGCACTCGAGCGCCGCCGTCCGCCCGAAAAACCCGTACGGACCATCCCCGCGTGCGCGGGGAGCACGCACAACGCCGCAGGCCAGGAAAGCGGTCCAGAGGACCATCCCCGCGTGCGCGGGGAGCACGTCCACTCTGGCCACGCGGGCACCGGGCCAGGGGGACCATCCCCGCGTGCGCGGGGAGCACGGCACCGACGCGGACGGCGTCCAGCCGGAGATGGGACCATCCCCGCGTGCGCGGGGAGCACGGCTGCGTCACCGCCCCGCCATCCGTAGGGTTGGGACCATCCCCGCGTGCGCGGGGAGCACGTGCAGGGCGAGCGCGTCGAGGTCGACGGACACGGACCATCCCCGCGTGCGCGGGGAGCACCCGCTGCTGCGGTGCTGGGACGTGCGGGCGAGCGGACCATCCCCGCGTGCGCGGGGAGCACAAGATCTGGCGCTCATCGACGCCGTGGATGAGCGGACCATCCCCGCGTGCGCGGGGAGCACAGGTCTCGGCGGTGGCCTGCATCTCGGTCTCCCTGGACCATCCCCGCGTGCGCGGGGAGCACCGTAACCACACGCGCCCTTGTGCGCCCTCCCCCGGACCATCCCCGCGTGCGCGGGGAGCACTTGGCGCGGAGCTGGTCGAGGTGGGCGCGGACCGGACCATCCCCGCGTGCGCGGGGAGCACGGCCGCCCGGGGGTGATGCAGCGCCTGGGCAACGGACCATCCCCGCGTGCGTGTCCGTGGCCATGGCAAAGTCTCCGGTAGTGGCCACGTGAATGTCCCCACCTCGCAGGGGATTTGTTGATCTTTGGGTCCTCCAGGGCTGGACTTGTCGTTGCGAGCGTCAAGTTCCCGGCCCTGAAGGACACCTCTATTGAAGACTGCGAGGCAGGAGTTGGACATCATCAACGCGTACGAGGAGACGGGTTCTCTTCGTGCGGCGGCTGCGTTGTGCGGCACGACCCACAAGACGGTCAAGCGTGTGTTGGATCGTCGGGCGGCGGGTCAGGAGCCGGGCCGCCGCAAGCCCCGGTCGGTGCCGGTCGGGCTGGCCGAGCCCTACCAGGATCTGATCTTTGACAAGGTGAAGAGCACCGACGGGCGGATCACGGCCAAGCGGCTGCTGCCGGTCGCGCGTGCGGCGGGGTATGCGGGGTCGGCGCGCACGTTCCGGCGGGCGGTCGCTGAGCAGAAACGCCGGTGGAAGCGGGTGCGACGGGTGTATCGGCCGTGGGTGCCGCAGCCGGGTGAGCATTTGCTGATCGATTACGGGACCGTAACGTCCGGTCCGAACAAGGGATTGAAGCTGTTCTGCGCTGTGCTGGCCTGGTCGCGGTGGCGGTTCGTGCGGTTCACCCGCGAGGAGTCCTTGGAGACGACGTTGCGGTTGTTGGCCGAGTGCTTCGAGGCTGCCGGCGGGGTGCCGGCCGTGGTCCTCGCGGACCGGATGGGCTGCTTGAAAGGCGGCGTGGTCGCCAACGTGGTGGTGCCGACCGCGCAATACGTCAGGTTCGCCGCGCACTACGGGTTCCGGCCCGACTTCTGCCAGGCCAAGGATCCCGAGTCCAAGGGTGCGGTCGAGGCCGTGGTGCGTATCAGCAAGTCGGATCTGGTGGTCCCGGCCGACGACTTCGGCGGTGACCTGAGCGTGGCTAACGCCGCGGCGGCCGCCTGGTGCGAGGAGGTCAACGCCTGCGTGCACGCCGAGACGCAGGCGGTGCCCGAGGCCAGGTTGGTTGAGGAACGGCCGGTGCTGCGGGTTTTGCCGTCTCTGCAGCTTTCGGTCCGGCGACCGGTGATGCGCAAGGTGGACAAGCTGTCGACGGTGCGCATCGGGTCGGCCCGCTACTCGGTGCCCCATCGCCTGGTCGGCCAGCACGTCGAGGTCGTCACCGTCGAGGGCCGGCGCGCAAACCGCAACGCGCGGTGCGGCCGCGCACCCAGGTGGAGAAGGCGTTTGTGGCATTGGGGGAACCCGCGGAGGCGTTCCTACGCGCCGCCGCCGCGGCCGGCACCGCCCGGCTGGCCGCGCACCTGGCCGACATCGTCGCGCTCGAGGCCGCGCACGGCCGCGACCAGGTCGTCGCCGCCCTGGTCCGGGCGACGCAGTTCAAGCGGTTCACCGCCGACGACCTGCGCGGCATCCTCGCCGCCGGCCCGGCCGCGCCTAAACCCACCGCCGCCGGAGCAACGCTTTCGGCGGCGCTGCCGCCGGTCCCGACCCGCGCCTTGGACGCCTACCGCGCCGACGCCCTACGGCAGGTGGCCTGATGCCGCCCCGCACCCGCACCAGCACCCCGCCCGCCGCCGAAGCGGCGCCGCTGCCCGCGGATCTCGTCGATGGCCTGCGCCGGTTGAAGCTGGGCACGATCCGCCGCCAGGCCGGCGAGGTACTGGCCACCGCGAAAATCCAACGCTGGAGTCCCGAAGAGGTTCTGCGCACCCTCATCAACGCCGAGATCGCCGCCCGGGATGCCTCCAACCAGGCCAACCGGCTCAAGGCCGCCTCGTTCCCGGTCACCAAGACCCTCGACGAGTTCAAAGTCCAGGTCTCCTCGGTGCCGCAGCCAACGTTCGACTACCTGGCCGCGCTGCAGTGGATCGGCGCCGCGCACAACCTCTGCCTGGTCGGGCCCGCCGGCACGGGCAAAACACATCTGCTGATCGCGCTCGGGCACGCCGCGGTCGAGGCCGGCTACAAGGTGCGCTACCTGTCCGCCGCCGAGCTGGTCGAGCAGCTCTACCGCGGGCTGGCCGACAACTCCGTCGGCCGGATCATCGACACCCTGCTACGCAACGAACTGATCATCGTGGACGAGATCGGCTTCGCGCCCCTGGACGACACCGGCACCCAACTGCTGTTCCGGTTCGTCGCCGCCGCCTACGAACGCCGCGCCCTGGGCATAGCCTCACACTGGCCGTTCGAGCAGTGGGGCCGATTCCTGCCCGAACACGTCACCGCGACCAGCCTGCTCGACCGGCTGCTACACCACGCCACCGTCATCGTCACCGAAGGCGAATCGTTCCGCATGCGGGAGGCCCGCAACCGCACCACCAGGAGCCGACCATGACCTGACACGGCCACAGGTGGGGACATTCAGACGGCCACCAGTGGATACATCAGCTTGGCCGTTGACAGCGTGCGCGGGGAGCACAACCACCAGTGAGCCGGCGTACCGACCGCCGTGGGACCATCCCCGCGTGCGCGGGGAGCACTAGCCGGCGGCGATCGCCGCGGCAATAAACGCCGGACCATCCCCGCGTGCGCGGGGAGCACGCGATGAGGGTCAGGATCAGCTCATTCACTCTTGGGACCATCCCCGCGTGCGCGGGGAGCACGAGCGGCTGAACGCCTACCTCACCGCGCGCCGCGGACCATCCCCGCGTGCGCGGGGAGCACGAGCCCCCCGGTCCGCAAGACGCTCGACACGGGGGACCATCCCCGCGTGCGCGGGGAGCACCACGAGCCGGGCGACTTCACCGTGCACGAGGCGGGACCATCCCCGCGTGCGCGGGGAGCACAGGGCTCGCCTCCGCCCCTTTGTGCGTCGCGCGGGACCATCCCCGCGTGCGCGGGGAGCACGATGCCCTTGGCGTAGAACTCGTGCACCGCAAACGGACCATCCCCGCGTGCGCGGGGAGCACGGCGGGCTGGTCGGCGCTCACTGCGCGACCTCGGGACCATCCCCGCGTGCGCGGGGAGCACGTGATCGCGGCGAGCTTGGGGTTGGTCTCGCTGGGACCATCCCCGCGTGCGCGGGGAGCACATTCAGCACGATCCGCGCGCCCGTTCCGGCGTCGGACCATCCCCGCGTGCGCGGGGAGCACACGTCCGTCGTTGGCGCGACGGTCAACAGCAACGGACCATCCCCGCGTGCGCGGGGAGCACCTGCGCAGCGGCAGCGTCAACTGGGCGGGGTCGGGACCATCCCCGCGTGCGCGGGGAGCACATCGCCGAGCGGGGCTCTCAGGTCAAGGTTCTGGGACCATCCCCGCGTGCGCGGGGAGCACTACCCGCCGATCTGGAACATGATCGGAGCGCTGGGACCATCCCCGCGTGCGCGGGGAGCACGTGCATCTCGCCACGCCGAGCGTGCCCATCACCGGACCATCCCCGCGTGCGCGGGGAGCACGCGCACTCCGCCATGCTGGCCGCGGAAAACGGGGGACCATCCCCGCGTGCGCGGGGAGCACCATCCCGGATCGGGCGGGACGTCTACCTGCCACGGACCATCCCCGCGTGCGCGGGGAGCACTGTCCAGGCTGTACCCGACATAGATGTTGAGCGGGACCATCCCCGCGTGCGCGGGGAGCACTTGAAGGTGAGCCGGTCGAACGACCACGTATTGGGACCATCCCCGCGTGCGCGGGGAGCACGGTGTGGTAGCCGGGTACGCGGTCGCACCAGCCGGACCATCCCCGCGTGCGCGGGGAGCACACTTATTGACCTGGGGTTTTGTGGGGCGCTCGGCAGATTTTCGTTCACTTCGTTGGCGGGCTCGTCTGATCTGACCGGCAGGAGTTTAGCGCCCAGCTCCTCGACAGGGCCGTGCTCATGGGTTGCGGTCGCCGTTGTCCAGAATCGCCGAGCTTTGACCTCTCGACCTTCTCGATGCCCGCTTCGGGTTTCAAAAGGCTCCATGACCGGCACACCCAGGGCCAGGTAGGTCAAGGTTGGATCGTGTCAAACGAGCCGGCACCGAGCCGAAGAAGGAACAGCACAAGACGCCCCCATCCAGTGCTGCCCGCGACTCGCATCTGGACCAAGACCGAACAACGGCCCGCCGTGGACACGTCTACAGTGGCCGGCAGATCTCGTACCACTCAGGCTCATCACACTCCGATTCCTCGATCACCAGACGGCGCCGAGTCAACTCCTCCCAGTCAAGGCCGATGTGCCACACGCCTACAAGCACTGGCACACCACACTGAACGAGGCTTAGAGCCGTTTGAATAACTGCGTTAGGCCCTTCGCGGAGCAAGATGTTGGTGGCGGGCTTGGAGGCGGGCCAGGCGTTTGGTCATGACGATGACCATGGCCCACTGGACCATCGCGGCGTGGTGAGCGGGCAGTTTCTCGTAGTCGCGGACGGTGCGGCGGCAGCGGTTGATCCAGGCGAACGTGCGCTCTGCTACCCAGCGGCGGGGTAAGACCTGGAAGCCGACTTGTCCGGCGAGTTTGCGGACGATGTCGATGGTCAGGCCGAGGGTGGTTTTGCCCAGGTGACCAGGTGTCCGCTGTATCCGCCGTCGCACCACAGCTTGCGGATGCTGGGAAAGCAGGCCCGCACGGTCCATAGCAGCAGGCGGGCCGCGTCGCGGTCTTGCACGGAGGCGGCGGTGACCAGCACGACCAGCAGCAGGCCGGTGGTGTCCACCACGATGTGCCGCTTGCGGCCGTTGACGTTCTTGCCGGCGTCGTAGCCGCGGCTGGTGCGGGCGACGGTTTCGGCGGCGCGCACGCTCTGGGAATCGGCTGCCGCCGCTGTCGGGTCGGCGGTTCGGCCCTCGGCCAGGCGCAGTCGGGTGCGTAGCCCGTCGTGCATGCGGGTCAGGGTGCCGTCACGGCTCCACTTGCGGAAGTAGTAGTAGACGGTGTGCCAGGGTGGGAAGTCCGCCGGCAGCGCCGGCCACTGGCAGCCGGTGCGGTCCACGTACCGGATCGCGTCCACGATGTCGCGGCGCGGGTAGCAGACCGGGCGGCCGCCCTTGGTCGTGGTGCCGCCGACCGGGATGTACTCGGCCATGATCTGCCACTCGACGTCACTGGTGTCCGACGGATAGCGGCGCGGCCGTTCGGTAGGCAGATGATGGACAGCCGACGCCGGCGCGGTGGATGCGCCGGCGCCCGCGACAAGGTAGAAATCCATGGCAGGGGTCGTTGGGGTGAGGCGTGGTTTGGTCGCCAGTTCTCGTACCTAACGACCCCGCCCCACGTCAGCACGACACGCCGTCCCAACCCCGCCGACACAGACCGGCGTGCCCTGCCCTCCCACCGCGTCAGTTATTCAAACGGCTCTTAGCTCAACGGATCAAGGGCCTGCCGCCACCATCGGATCCACCCGATGGCCGGACCCGCCCCGTCACATCCGATAGAGATCAAGACACCCTCACAGGCCAGCAGCCAGACCAAGCTGCCGCCGGTCAACCGCGCGCAGGCGGTAGTGACCTGTGTCTCGTGCTGGGGTCTCGGAAGGCTCAGTCCACGGTCAAACGACGGTCAAATGATCTTCAGACTATCCACTGGGGCTTGAGGACTGACCAGACGACGTGCGGAAACAGTGTGGACCAAACGTGGCAGAATAGGAACCGCGTTTTCCCTGTTCAGGGGCAATCCGTGACTATCACGGCGGTTCGTTTCCGCGCCGCGCTGACAAGATCGTGAGCGCACTCTGCGCCTTCGTCACGCTACGTGACCACTTGGTGCGATGGCACGGGCACGCGGCACTAGCGCCCACTCTGCTGGTGGCTCCCGCAGTAGTAGACGTAGCGCAGGCATGTCTACGCGGGCAGCGCGGGAAACACCACCACCGAGCCGTCCTTGTCGCGGACGATCTCAACCGCCACGTCGGTGGCGCGGCCGTTGACAACAACTCCGTCGCCCAGCTTGTGAATCCGGTTTGCCGCGCGCATGAGGCGATCGACTTCACCCGTCGTGAAAACAGGCAGTAGACCGTGCGGGCGTGCCAGCTCGAGCGCCGACAGGCGTTCCAGCACACCGGCGATGTTCGACTCCAGTTTGTCGAGGCGCTGCTGGTCAGCCCTGAGGGCCCGGGTGAAGTTCTCGAACAAGTTGCCCGGGTCGCTCTGCGCATGGTCGACGGCCTGCAGGATGATGACCCGCCGCTTCAGTGCTACGGCCAAGGCGGCGAGTTCGAGGTGGGCGCGGAAGGTGCCGCCGTGCTCGTCCACGCCAGGGAACGACTTGGTCAGCAGGTCGATCTCGACGGCCTTGCCGTCGGGCAGCTTGTCCAGTGCGTTCTGCCAACGGGCGAGGCGGCGGTCGGTGGCGGCCAGCGCCTTGCCGATGGCATGCACTGCCGAGTCAAGTCCGAGCGAGACACCGAGTTTGCCCTGGTCGAGCAGGATGGCGGTGGCTTTGTCGATGGCGTCGCGACAGCCGTCGAGTTCGCTGCGCTCGTCATCGAGCTTCTGCTCGTGCAATTGCTCCAGCAACTCTGTGATGCGTTCAACCGCCTGCTGCCGCCTGTAGTCGGCATGCGCGCTCAATCCGACCGCCACGGCCATGAGCACGAGCGGCGCGGCCACGGTGAGCGCCGCGCTGCCGGCGACAGCTGCGCCGGCTGTCGCGCCGGCTCCACCGACCGCGCCGGCCGCTGCCACCTTACCGACTGGCACGAACGTCGCGTTCGCGGCGATACCCGTCGAGTTCACGAGTGTGCCGTAGATGCCACCGGCCGCCGCCTTCGACGCCATCGGGCGAACGATGCCCTGACCGAACTGGGCGGCAACCTTCGCCGGAACCACCATGCGATACAGGCCTTCGCCGGCAGCGGTAGCAGCCACCGAGGAACGTCGCGCTGATTGTGTGATGAGCTGCGACAGGTGCTGCGCCAACGGACTCGCGGCATCGAGCGGGATACCCCGGCTGCGGTCGAGGTCGCCGGATAGCGGATGTAGCTCAAGTGTGGCAATCGGCTCGGCGACAAGTACGGCCAGCACACTGCGCAGTTCCGCCAAGCGCTCAACCGTCATCGGCTCGTCTCCGATCATCGCCGACACCCGGCCGTCACCGGTCGCCAGCGTCCACACTGGCACGATTGCCTTGTCGTCGTTAGTCATCGTCTCCCCCTGGTCCCAGCAAAGCTTAGGGGGCGTCCTAGATGGATAGTGGTCTGGCCTACGGCATGATCTTTCTTCCGTGGTACAGGAGATGATTCGTGCCTGGGCGCCGGACGATTTCTGGCGGATGGCGCAGCCGTTGATCCCGCCTCAGCCAGTACGTCCGCAGGATGGCGGTAAGCGGCGGGCCGATGACCGAGCGATGCTGGCGGCGATCGTGTACCTGGTCCAGGCGGGCTGTTGCTGGCGGAAGCTGCCCGCGCAAATGTTCGGCATCAGACGGTCGCCCCGCATCGCCGGTTCACGCAGTGGACCGCGGACGGCCTCTGGCAACGGCTACATCAGCAGTTCCTGCACCGGCTCGGCGTGGTCAGCGAGATCGACTGGTCCCGGGCCGTGGTCGACTCGATCACGGTCCGTGCGGAGAAAGGGGGGACCTCACGGGGCCAAACCCGGTCGACCGCGGCAAACCCGGCAGCAAGATCTATGTGTTGTGTGACCGCCGTGTACCGCTGACCTGCCTAATCTCCGCCGCGAACACCCACGATTCCCAGCCGCTGATCCCGCTGCTGGACTCGGTCGCGCCCGTGCGGGCAGCGCGAGGCCGCCGGCGTCGGCGGCCGGCCAAGCTGCACGCCGACAACAGCCAGCATCACCGCGGGTGAAACCGTGTCGCGCTGTGCGGCCGGTTAGGCTGACACTCGACCGCATGAACGGGGACGTTGATCGGGCGGCGTACAAGGCGCTGTTGGAGGCGAAGCTCAAGCCGTGGCGGATCCGCGCGACGCTGGCCTTCGCGGGCGTCTACCAGATCGCTCACGAGATGATCAAAGAGTCGGTGATCGACGAGGTCCGATCGTTCTACTGCACTGGGTTCAATGAGGCCGGCATGACCTACAACGAGGCCGGCTACGAGGCCGAGGTGCTTGCGCTGGATCCGAAGAAGCGCAAAATGCGCGCGTCCCTGCTGTGGCTGGTACACGCCGAGGCCATCTCTCTGCAGCAGGCGGACCGGCTCGATGCGATCTACGCCCACCGCCACGATCTTGTCCACGAGCTTGGGAAATACATTGTCGATCCGGCGTTCGAGCCGGACATGCAGCTTTTCACCGACGCCGTGGAGATTCTGCGCGATATCTTGCGATTCTGGACCCGGATCGAGATCCGCCTCGGCACGTTCAAACAGTTCGGCGATGTCGAAGCCGATGAGGTCACACCGGGACGTCTCTTCTTGCTCCAGCTCTGCATCGGTGCATACGCGGACGGCCTCAAGCAGGAACAGGCCGCCGAGCAGCACGCGTCAGTAGCCGAAGTCCCAGACCGACAGCATCACCCCGACACGGCCTGAGCCTGCAACGCAGTCCTCGCCTGGATGACCTCGACCATGCCGCTCGGCAGATCGCTCGGGGCTCGATGAAGCCGCAACGTCGGCGGAGCGTCGACTCCCCTGCGCGTCCAGCCGAAGGCGAGCGCTGCAAGATCGGTTGAGTGAAGACCAGGTCATGAACCTGATTCAAGATCGCCTTGCAGGACTACCGCAGGCCAAGACGGCCGAGAAGTACGGCATCAGCGATGAGTAGCGTGAAGCGGCTCATGCGGATACATAAGGCAGGTGCAACGACCGTTGACCTTGCGGTTGCCGGACAGCACGAACCTGCGGGCTGATCTCCTCGGTCGGGCAACCACGCTCCTACGCGGGGTTTCGGGGAGGGCAAGGCTCGCCGAAGGCGACCGCGAAGCGGCTTGGCCTTGCCCTCCCCGAAACCCCGCGTGCGCTTACCTGCCCGGCCAAGATCAGGAACGGCTGCTCTCCAAGGGAGGGACGGGCGCGGGGCGAGCCACGCTCGTCTTTTGGTTTGGAAGGTCTTGGAGCAAGAAACCTGGCAGCAGAGGGAGCGCTGCGCGCGGGAGCATACGGTTCGTACCACGGCAGACGTGCGTATATAGAAAACCAGCTATCGACGGACGGCACAGCTCACGCCGGCGGCACGTGTACATCCACAGCCTTGGGTACTAAGTGCCGTACACTTGTGCGACGGAGGTGCGCAATGGTGCGTCGGATCACCCCGTCCCAGGCTAGAAGCATGATTCGTCAGGCCCAAGCCAAGTCTCGTAAGGCAATCAGCGACTACAACACAGCCGTGCGCGGTCTTCAGCGCGCGGTCGACAACTACAACCGCGAGGCGCGGGCACACAACGCTCGCGTACGCGCCAATCAACAGCGGCTTCGGTCCGAACTGGCCCGCTTGAGCAGCCAGCGATCAACCACGCGCTACACGGTCACACAGACATCTACCTATACCTTGCACACCGCGTTCCGCCAGGTTGAAGTGGAGGCCGACTACTGGGATGACCGCGGGCAACTCTTGGCCGATCTGGCCGAGGCGGAGACCGCGAACAGCGCACGGGTAGCAAACACCCTCCTCGGCGCAGCGGTCGATGAGGAGTTGGAAGACACGGCGCTTACCGACGAACTTTCGGCAGTCTCGGCGGATCTTGATCAGCGCTGGCGTGGCGCACTGTTCGCACTTAACCCTCGCAACCCCGACGCTGCCCGACACTTCTGCACCAGCTCGCGTGAGGTCATCGTGCAGATGATCGACATCAAGGCTCCGGATACCGCCGTGCTCGCGGCGAATCCAGGGGCGCGGCTGCCGGATGGCCGGGTGGCTCGCAGAGAGAAGATCAACTACCTTCTCGCAAAGTACGGTGCGAACCATGCCAGCCTGGGCAACTTCGTTGAGACCGACATCAACGACGTGTTGAACCTGTTCAAGGTGTTCAACTCGAGCACGCACGGCGAGGCGGGCAAACTCGACATGACGGCCCTGCGCGCGCTCAAGGTGCGTGTTGAGGGTGCCGTTCGTTTTCTCTCGACTGTGATTCGGGGAGCCTGACGGAACTGGACGTGGAGATGCCGCCGCCGCTGGAAGGCAGCAGCAGCGGCATCCTGCCCGGCCTTCCGTACAAACCTGGGCCGTGAGTCGCCGGAAGCAGAAACCGGGAACGGCGGGGTGCGAAACCGCGGCATCGGTTACGCACGGCTGCTCCAGCTCCGCAATCCGCTTCTCGATTAGTCCTACCGACTCGAACAGGCCCATGGCCGCGTCGGCAAGCTGCCGGTAGACGTCAGCGAAACGCTCGGCCTGCGGTGCCTCGATGTAGCACGGCCCACCGAGCCCATCCTGGTAGCCGACGGGCGGGTATGGGTGCGGCAGCTCGAACAGGCAGAACGGGCCGGTCAGCCCGGGTGAAGCGCGACATCCGTTGGTAGACGCGAATTTCGGCTCGTCCGCCCTGTTGAAGATCGCGCAGATGCCCAAGCTGCACAAGTCTAGGGCAAGCAAAAGCCCCGCCCTCCGGGTGGAGAACGGGGCTGACGTACTTCCCTCAACCGACCTGCTAGACCTGGCTCTCTCGTCTTCCGTTCCTCGACTGGCGTTTGCTGACGCCCCAGCCTCAAGGGCATGGCTTCACAGTCGCGCCAACAACGGTGTGGCCGCCGCGAGGAGCGGCGGCCACAACCATCGCCGGCTACGCTGTCCGCCGGATACGGCGGCGGGCAGCGGCCAAACGTCGCGTGGGGTTGGACGCCACCTTGGGTTCACGGCCGACGCCCGCACGGGCAGGGGCGAAGATGGCCGTCTCCATCAGCTCGGCCGCCCTGCGCGCGCTGTGGTCCAGGACGTGGGTGTAGATCTCGTCGGTGGTCCGCTGGTCAGCGTGACCGAGCCGGTTCTTCATGATGTGCTGCGGCACGCCCGCATCCGCCCCCGCCGTGGCCGAGGTATGCCTGGCATCATGCAGCGCGATCACCGGCACACCACTGGCCCGGCAGCACCGCTCCCACTCCTGGGTCAGATACCGGGGGTAGTAGGGCCGGCCGTCCTCGCGGCAGAACACATAGCCGCCGTCGTCGTAAAGCTCCGCGGCTGCCCGCTTCTCCGCCTCCTGGCCACGCCGGTGCGCACGCAAGGCGGCTACCGCGGTGGGCCCGAGGGCGACGGTGCGCTTGCTCCTGCCCTTGGGCGTCTTCTCGATGGCACCATGCCGGGAGGTCGTGGTCCGCTGCCAGTGAACAGCGACCACACCACCGTCCAGGTCGACGCGGTCCCATTTCAACCCGAGCAGCTCACCGCGACGCAGGCCACCGACGATGGCCAGGACCCACGCCGCGTACAGCCGATGTCCGGTGTGCTGGGACAGGAACCGGGACGCCTGGGCGGCGGTCCACACCCCTTTGCGGCCCGGCGTCTCCCGCTCGGCCTTGAGCGGCTCCCGCACCCCTTCGACGACGATCCGCAGATCCTTGAGCGCCTTCATGAGGACCTTGTGCACGTTCCGGACCGTGGTCGGCGACAGCGGCCCACCGCGCCTGCTCCCCCGCTTGAGCAGCGTCTTGTACAGGTCGTGGATGCTCCGCTTGGTGATCGTGTACACCTGGTGACTGCCCAGGTGCGGGACGATGTAGCAGCGCACGATGTCGCGGTAGTTGCCCAGAGTGGTCTGCTGGACATCCAGCTCCCGCTCACCGAGCCACGCCTCCAACTCGGCGGCCAGGCTCCCGTCCGCGGCCAGGTCGGCACGAGCGTAGGTCTTGCGGGCCTCGGTCTCCGCCGCCTGCGCGGCGGCCTGGGACAGGAAGCCCTTGCGGTTCATCTGCCGGCGGCGCCCATCGGCGGCCGGCGGTAGGTCGATGGTGAACATCCAACGGGTCTGGCCACGGGCCAACCGGTAGCTGTAGATAGCCACGGGTCGATCTCCTCCGCTAACGGGGCGAGGACACGACCGACTATGCGCGATCACCGTTAGCGGAACCGTTAGCGGAAACCAGGCAAGATCTTGAATCTTGCCTGGTCAACCCTGGTCGGGACGGCCGGATTTGAACCGACGACCCCTTGACCCCCAGTCAAGTGCGCTACCAAACTGCGCCACGTCCCGTTGCCGTCGAGCGGACTCGCCCGCGGCAGCCGGTACAGCGTAGCGCAATCGTCCCGGCGTCGCGCACACGCCCCACCGCCGGCGGCGGCGTGCCGCGATCACCGGCGGCTGGCGAGGCCGGCGGAAGCAGAGCAAAGACACACCCGCCGCGGTCCGACACCACCGCCACCACGTCGAACCGGAGACGAACGCCCCAAGCCGGGGCGGGCGGTGTCAGCCGTGGGCTTTGCCGCGGCCGCCGGGGCCGGTGCGCTTGCGGGGGCGTACCGACACCTCGACCGGGCTGCCCGCGAAGCCGAACTCCTCGCGGAGCTTGCGCTCGACGAACCTCTGGTAGCCCGCGTCCAGGGGGCCTGTGGTGAACAGCACGAACCGTGGCGGCCGCGTGCCGGCCTGGGTCGCGAAGAGCACGCGTGGTGCCCGGCCGCCGCGCACGGGATGGGGGGTGGCCTGCACGAGCGCGGTCAGCCACTGGTTGAGCTGGCCGGTGGGTACCCGGGTCTCCCAGCTGTCCAGGGCCGTGCGCAGCGCGGGCGCGAGCTTGTCGACGGCGCGGCCGGTCTTGGCGGAGATGTTGACGCGCAGCGCCCACGGGATGCGGCGCAGCTCGCGGTCGACCTCCTTTTCCAACTGGTAGCGGCGGTCGTCGTCGACGAGGTCCCACTTGTTGAACGCGATGACCAGTGCCCGCCCGGCCTCGGTGACCATGCCGAGGATGCGCTGGTCCTGCTCGCTGATCGGCTCGCTGGCGTCGAGCAGCACGACGGCGACCTCGGCGGCCTCGATGGCGCCGGCGGTGCGGAGGCTGGCGTAGTACTCGGTGCCGCTGGCCCGCCCGGCCCGCTTGCGCAGCCCGGCGGTGTCGACAAGCTGCCAGGTCTCGCCGCCGATCTGGACCAGGCTGTCGACCGGGTCGACGGTGGTGCCGGCGACCGAGTCGACGACCGCGCGTTCCTCCCTGGCCAAGCGGTTGAGCAGGCTTGACTTGCCGACATTGGGGCGGCCGATCAGCGCGACGCGGCGCGGGCCGCGCGGGCCCGGCTCGGTGACCGGGGGCGGCTCGGGCAGGGCTTCGAGCACGGCGTCGAGCAGGTCGCCGGAACCTCGGCCGTGCAGGGCAGAGACCGGGTAGGGCTGGCCGAGGCCGAGTGACCACAGCGCCGCCGACTCCAGTTCGATGTTCTGGTTGTCGGCCTTGTTGGCGACCAGCAGCACCGGTTTGGCGCTGCGCCGCAGCATCTTGACGGCGGCCTCGTCGACGTCGGTGGCGCCGACCGTGCTGTCGACGACGAACAGCACCACGTCGGCGGTGGCCACGGCGGCCTCGGCCTGGGCGGCGATGGCGGCGGCGCGGTCTTTGGCGTCGGGCTCCCAGCCGCCGGTGTCCACGACGGTGAACTGCCGGCCGGACCACTGCGCGTCGTACGGCACGCGGTCGCGGGTCACACCGGGCGTGTCCTCCACCACCGCCTGGCGGCGGCCGATGATGCGGTTGACCAGAGTGGACTTGCCGACATTGGGTCTGCCGACCACGGCGACGACCGGCACCGGGCCGGTGACCGCCTCCTCCTGGGGAACGGCCTCCAGGCTCATGCCGCACCCCCGAAAGCACCGGAGGAACGCCCGTCGAGCATGCCCCGCAGCCGGGCCACGACCTCGTCGATGCCGAGCTCGGTGGTGTCCAGCACGACCGCGTCGGCGGCCTGCTGCAACGGGTCGGCGGCGCGCGTGGAGTCGAGGCGGTCGCGGCGGTCGAGGTCGGCCGCGGTGGCGACCAGGTCGGCGGCGTTCTCCGCACTGCGGCGGCGGGCCCGGGCGTCGGCGGACGCGGTCAGGTACACCTTGAGCTCGGCGTCCGGCGCGACCACCGTGCCGATGTCGCGGCCCTCGACCACGATCCGGCCGACGGCGGCGATGATCTTGCGCTGCTGGGCCACCAGCAGCTGGCGTACCCAGGGGACGGCCGCCACCGCGGACACCGCGGCGGTCACCTCGGGGCCGCGGATGGCGCGGTCGACCGGAGTGCCATCGACGCACACGTGGGGCTCGGTGGGGTCGGTGCCGACGTCGAGGTCGAGCTCCCCGGCGACCTTGGCCACCGCCTCGGCGTCATGGGGGTCGATGCCCGAGGTCAGAACCGCCCAGGTCACGGCCCGGTACATGGCTCCCGTGTCGAGGTACTGCGCGCCCAGCGTCGCGGCGAGCCGGCGGGAGACGGTGGACTTGCCCGAACCGGACGGGCCGTCCACGGCCACCACACACCGCCCGGACCCCACCATCTCCGACACCACGCCTCCTCGCGCACAACAACCTGGGCCACTCTCAATCATGCCCGGTCGCCCGGACGCGCATGCCAGCGCCACCTGTCTCCGCGCGTCACTTAGTACGCTGCAACGACATCATGCCCCTGGGGAGGGTCAAGACATGCGCCAGGCCGCCAGGTCAGCGACCGCGTTGTTCGTGCGCTCCCGGCGGCGGCAGATCATCCTCGCCGCGCTGCTCGGCGTCACCGGTGTCACGCTGCTGGTGGCGGGCAAGGACGTCACCGGGTACGGGCAGGAGATCCTGGTCAACCTCGGCGCGAGCCTGATCATGGTGGCGCTGTCATTCGTGGTGTTCGACCCGATCTTCGAGGACATGCGGCGCAACGCGGTCGAGCAGCACCGCACGCTCAACCACGACCAGCTCGTGTCGTACATCGCGGCGGCGCAGACCGAGGTGGACATCCTCGAGACCTGGACCGGGCTGCTGGAGGAGCGCCACCGCGAGCGGTTCCTGGCCGCGCTCACGCTCGCGCTGCGCAACGGTGTCGAGGTGCGCGTGCTACTGCTGGATCCGGAGTCGGCGGCGGCCGAGCAGCGGGCCGAGGAGCTGCACCACACGCAGGTGCCGGTATTGATCATGGATAACCTGCGTCACCTCTACCACCTGCGCCGCGGCCTCGACCCGCTCACCGCCCGCCAGTTGCAGGTGCGCGTCTACGACGCCTCCCCCTCGATCCAGCTGTACCGGTGGGACGAGAAGGCGTTCATCTCGTTCTTCCCGGTCGGGGTGCGGGCCTACGACGCGCGGCAGATCGAGGCGTTCATGTCCAGCCCGCTGGGCGAGTTCGTGGCGGGCCGCTTCGAGGAGTTGTGGACCGACCGCACCACGCGGCGGATGGACGAGTTCATGACGCTGTCGGTGACCGTGCGCCTGGACACCGCCGATCTGGCCACGAGCGAGGCGCACTTCGTGCGGCTGGAGGACGACTGGTTCGTGGACGGTTCGGCGCTGCTGGACCACCTCACCGACCACGGTGCCCGCCAGCTCAGCCTCGCGGTGGGCGGTGGCGGGCCGGGCGGGGTCTTCGACCTGGTCCGCCTCGATCCGCACGACAGGTCCCGCCGTGCCACGGTGATCGCCCTCTTCGACGCCAAGTACGGCAGCCGCCACGACCAGGTGGTGATCCTGCGTCTGGTGCCGCGTGGGGTCGGGGGCGCCCCTGGTCCCTCGCTGGCACACTGAGATCCGTGACGGACGAGCTGATCGAATACCCCGACTTCGCCAAGGTGGAGATGCGGGCCGGCCGGGTCCTCAAGGTCGAGGAGTTCCCCCGCGCGCGTACGCCCAGCTACAAGGTGCTGGTCGACTTCGGCCCGGAGGTGGGCGAGCGGTGGTCGAGCGTGCAGGCCGCCCGTGACTACCGCCCTGAGGATCTGCTCGACACGCTCGTCGTGGGCGTGGTCAACATGCCCGCGCGCAACATCGCCGGTTTCCAGTCGCAGGTGCTCATCCTGGGCGTGCCGGCCCAGGACGGGGGCCTGTCGCTGCTTCGCCCGGACCGGGGCGCCCAGCCCGGTGGCCGTGTCTACTGAGCAGGCGACCCGTTCGCTGGCCGGCTTCTTCGAGCAGGGCTGGGAGCGGATCATCGCGACCCAGCCGCCGGCCGTACGCGCCCACCTGGACGCCGAGCGTCGGCTGGCCGGTTCGCTGCTGCCGGCGTACCGAGGGCTGGTCGAGGTGGGCTGCGCCGACGGCAGCCTGCTGCGCCCGGCCGCGGCCGGTGCGGGGCTCGACTACCTCGGTGTCGACCTGGCCGAGGGCGCGGTGGCGGCGACCCGGGCGGCCGGTGGCATGGCGGTCCGCGCCGACGTGGTCGACCTGGGCACGCTCGGGCTGCCGGGCGGGCCGCTGCTGGTGGCGTTCCCGTTCAACGTCTTCGGAGACCTGCCCGACCCGGCCCGGGCGCTTGACGCGGTGGCGGCGGCGGGGGCGGACGCGCTGGTGCTCACGTACGACACCTCGGCTCTGGCGGCGGCGGTGCGCGGCGAGTACTACGAGGCCTGCGGGCTGGTCGGTGACCTGGTCGGCGACGAGGTGGGCGTGCATTTCGCCGCCGTGCCGTTCACGTCGTCGGTCTACCGCCGCCCGGTGCTCACCTCCTGGCTGGCGGCGCGGGGGTGGCGGGTGAGCGTGCGCGCGTACGGCGCCGTGGGCCTCGCCTACCACGCCGTACGCTGATTCGGCACTCCCCCGTCCGCGCGGCAAGTCCGTAGGATCATGCTCGTGCGACCTCTAGCGAATGGTGTGGTTGTCGGCCTCGATGTCGGTGGCACGGCCACCAACGCCACGGTGGTGGACGAGAGCGGCCGGTTCCTGGTGGACCGTCTCGTGGAGACGCCCAGTTGCGTGCTCGACGGGCCTGCCGCAGCGCTGGACGCCCTCGCCCGCTCGGTCGACATGGTGCTGGAGCTGACCGGCACCGACCTCGGCGCGGTGCGCGCGGTCGGGCTGGACACGCCTGGTCCGTCCAGCGCCGACGGTGTGCTCTCGGCGAAGGGTGCGACCAACTTCGCGCTCCCGCAGTGGTACGGCTTCGACATCCGCTCGGCCCTGGAGATGCGCCTCGGTCTGCCGGTGGTCTACAACAACGACGGCAACGCGGCGGCGCTGTACGCGCACGTGGCCCACTTCGGCGCTGACGCGCCGCACCGTTCCTCGATCTCCGCGATCGTCGGCACCGGGCTTGGCGGCGGCGTGATCGAGTCCGGGCAGGTGGTCAAGGGCGCCACGGGGATGGCTGGCGAGTTGGGGCACGTACACATCCCGATGCATGGGTTGCTCGCCGACGACCAGCCGCTTCCCGCGTGCAACTGCGGTTTCGCCGGTGACGCGGAGAGTGTGGCGTCGTTGACCGGGATCATGAAGAACCTGCTGCCGTACTGGCTGACCCGCCATCCCGACCATCCGCTGGCCTCGGTGCCGATCAAGGATGCGGCCAAGCAGGTGCGCGGGCTCGGCGAGCGGGGTGATCCGCTGGCCCGTGGGATCTTCGAGCAGCAGGCGATGGCGCTGGGGCGGCTGTTCACGATCGCGGCCAACTTCACCGACCCCAACGCGTATTTCGTCGGTGGTGGTGTGGTCGAGGCGGCGCACGACTTCCGCGACTGGTTCCTCGACCGGGTCCGCGCGCACACGCAGCTTCGCGAGGAGCAGGCGAAGGCGACGACGTTCGCCCTCGTACCCGATCTGGACATGGCCGGGGCGCGCGGCGCCGCGCTGGCGGCCCTCGGCCTGGTGGCGACGTGACGGGGGTCGAGGAGTTGGCCGCCCGCGCGGTGCGGCTGGCGCTCGACAACGCCGCGGTGGGCCAGCTTCCGTTCGGCGCGCTCGTCGTCCGTGACGGTGCGGTGCTGGCCACCGGTGTCAACACCGCGCTGCACGACCGCGACCCCTCCGCCCACGCGGAGGTGACGGCGGTACGCGCGGCGTGCGCGCTGGTCGGCCAGGTGCACGTGAGCGGCGCGATCGTCGTCTCCAGCTGCGAGCCGTGCGCGATCTGCCACGCGGTCGCGGCCACCGCCGGCGTCGAGCGGATCTACTACGCGGCGGCCAAGGAGGAGGTGCCCGACCTGGGCTATCCCGCGCCCGACGTGCACGGTGAGCTGCTGGTGCGCATGCAGCGGCTGTTTCGCGAGGCCGCGCCGGACCAGATCGTCCACGTGCCGACAGAGGGCGCCGGCGAGCCTTTTCGCCGATACCTCGAGGTGCGGCGGTCGCGAGGGCCTGGGCCAGAGCAGAGCGGAGCGTGGTGAGTGGTGACCAAGCTGGGCCTGTTCGTCCCGAACTTCGGCCCGACCGCCACGCCCGACCTGTTGCGGGGCTGGGTCCGGTTCGCCGAATCGCACGGCTTCGACCTGGCGATGATGTCCGACCATGTGGCGCCGACGCGGGACGTGACCGACCTGTATCCGTCGCCGTTCTACGATCCGTTCGCGACGCTGGCCTGGCTGGGCGGGCTCACCGAGCGGCTGGAGCTGGGCACGACGGTCGCCGTCGTCCCGTATCGCCATCCGCTGCTGACCGCCCGCATGGCCAACAACATCGACCAGTTTACCGGGGGCCGGTTCATCCTCGGCACCGGTGTGGGGTGGTCGGAGGCGGAGTTCGCGGCGGTGGGCGTGCCGTTTCGCGAGCGGGGGCGGATGACCGACGAGTATCTGCGGGTCATCACCGACGCCTGGGCCAACGACGTGGTCTCGTTCGACGGCGAGTATGTCAGCTTCCGCGACGTCGCCACCGGTCCGCGCTCGGCGCGGGCGCCGCATCCGCCACTGTGGATCGGTGGCTGGGGCCCGGCGGCGGTGCGGCGCGTGGTCCGGTTCGGCGACGCCTGGCATCCCAACCAGCTTGATCTGGAACGGGTCGAGGCGACCCTGCCGCTGCTGCGTGAGGAGGCCGAGCGGCAGGGGCGGGCGGTGCCGGCGTTCTGTCCGCGGATGCGCGCCCAGGTGACCGAGGGCGCGCTGCTGGAGACGGGCCGGCCGTTCGGCCGGGGAAGCCTGGCGCAGATCCGGGGCGACCTGGCGACGCTGATCGAGCTGGGCGCGGCGTACGTCGTGCTCGACACCAGCCCCGACCATCCCGGCGACCGCCGCCCGCCGGAGCGTGACTGGGAGACCCTGGCCGCGGTGGTCGCCGCGTAGGCGCACAAATGGTTTGTGTCACAACACATATTGGGATCAACACACCCTGTTAGACTGGGGGTCATGTCCGTCGAGGCCGCCCGCCAGCGCGGGTCAAACTTCGGCTGGTCGCTGGGCATGGTGCTGCGCCGCTGGCACGAATACGTCGAGGAGGCGCTGAAGGACCTGCCGCACGGCAGCCGGGGCTACCACATCCTGGCCGTGGTCGTGCACGAGGAGGTGCCGACGCAGGGCGCCCTCGCCTCCCGGCTGGTGATCGACCGCAGCGTGCTCACATATGTGATCGACGACCTGGAAGGCGCTGGCCTCATCGAGCGGCGGCTCGACCCGCGCGACCGCCGGGCCCGGCGGATCGTCGCCACCGAGCGGGGGCGGCAGGTGCTCGCCGAGGCCGAGCGGCGGGTCGCCCACGCCGAGGATCACGTGCTGGGCGGCCTGCCCGAGCAGCAGCGCGCCGCCTTCCGTGACGCCGCCGAGCGGGCCGCCGAGGCGATCCAGGAGGTTGCGCCGGGCACCGATCCCTGTGCCGCGGTGACCAGCGTCCTGGCCGAGCCTGACCAGCCAGGACGCTGATCTCGCCGCCTACGGCATCGGCTCCTTGGCGGGCTCGGCCGGGTTCGCCGGCGGGATCGGGAAGTTGCGGTCGAAGACGTTGTCGGGGTCGTAGACGGCCTTGAGCTCGCGCAGCCGCCCGAGGGTCGGCTCGGGGAAGGCGTCGAGCAGCCGCCGCGGGTCGGTGTCGGTCTCGAAGCTGAGGTACATGCCGTCGAGCTGCGGGTACAGCTCGGCCCAGAGCTTGTCCAGCCGCTCCCGGTGCTCCGGTGCGGCGGCGGCGAGCACGGAGAAGTTCTGGCTCCGGTGCGGGTACGCGGTCGCGTCCCGGGGCACGTCGTTGACCGCACCGCCGACGCTGCGGATCTGCATCGCCAGGACGTCGCCGGAGTGGACGATCGTGTGCAGCGTGGCCGCCGCCTCCGCGGTGATGTGGTGCAGCAGCCCGCTGCGCGTGTCCTCCAACCCCTGGCCGTGGTGGCGGTTGTGCGCCGGCGCGAGGATCGCCGCGTACGGCACGAGCTGCGCCTGCTGGTCGAGGATCGGGCCGACCTCCAGAAACGGGCTGAGCACCGCCTGCGCCGCGTCGACGTCGTCGCCGGCGTGGACGAGCGTGATCTGGGCGAGCGGCGTGGGCCGGCGCCGGCTGTGGTAGATCGACAGGAAGCTGGTCAGCTCGCGGGGCGCCGCCTCGACCAGGCTCCCCCACCGCTCCAGCAGGCCGGCGGTGTCGGTCGCGTCGGCGACGAGGTGGGCGTAGACGACGGTGTCGACCTCGTCCGCCTCCAGCTCCAGGGCGGTCACGATGCCGAAGTTGCCGCCGGCGCCGCGGATTGCCCAGAACAGGTCGGGATGGTGCTCGGTGTCGGTGCGTACCAGCCGGCCGTCCGCGAGCACGATCTCGGCGGCCACGACGTGGTCGATGGTGAGGCCGTGCCGGCGGGACAGGTAGCCGACCCCGGCGGTCGTGGCGAGCCCGCCGACCCCCACGTCGCCGTAGTCGCCGGAGCTGATCGCCAGGCCGTGCGGCGCCAGCGCCTGGGCCACCTCGCCCCAGCGGGCGCCGGGTTCGAGGCGGATCCGCCGGCTGGCCCGGTCGAGCACCTCGATCTTGTTCAGCCGGGACAGGTCGATGACGATGCCACCGTCGTTTGTGGAGCGTCCGCTGATGCCGTGGCCGCCGCTGCGTACCGACAGGGGCACGTGCTGTGTGCGGGCGTAGCGGACCGCGTCGGCGACCTCGGCGGCGCTGCCCGGCCGGAGCACGAGTGCCGGCGAGCCGCGGCGGATGTAGGTGTGCCGGACCCGGTCGTACTCCGGGTCGCCGGGCTCGACGGCCTTGGCGGCCAGCGCCGGGGGCAGCGCGTCGTAGTCGACGCCGGGCTGGCGCTTGGCCAGGGCGATGGCCGGGCGGGCCGGTCCGGTCGAGGTGCCGGCCGAGGCCCGCTCGCGGGCGACCGCCTCGCGCAGCGCCGGGGCGATCTCCTGCCCGAAGGTCTGGATGAGGCGGGGGTCGTCGCGGCCGACGAGGAACGCGCTGAACCCCTCGTCGAGGACGAGCGGCAGCAGTTGCTCGACCCACTGCTCGGCCGGCCCGCGCAGGAAGCCTCGGCCGTGCGGCGAGACCTCGACCTGGAAGAGGTTGAGCAGCCGGCGGATCTGCCGCGGGTCGCGTCCGGCCGCGACGGCAGCCTCGTCGATGAGCCGGTTGGCGGTGACCCGGTCCGGCGTGCGGATGTACTCCAGGGTCGGCAGCCAGCCGTCGGCCTTCTCGCCGGTCAGCGCGAGCATCCGGGGCTGGTAGGCGCCGAGCCAGATGCCGACGTCGTGGGCCGGCGCCGGGCCGCGCCGCATGCCAGGCACCGGGTAGTGCTCGCCGTCGTGGCGCAGCGGGCCCTGGGCGCCCTCGTCCCAGACGCCGCGGATGATGTCGATCGCCTCCCGCAGCGCCGCCACGCCCTGCCCGGCGGTCAGCCGGCGCACGCCCATGCCCTCGATCGCGTCCCAGAACGCTCCGGCGCCCAGGCCCAGCTCGAACCGCCCGTGTGAGAGCAGGTCCAGGCTCGCCGCCGCGCGGGCCAGGACGGCCGGTGGGCGCAGCGGCAGGTTGAGCACGTTGGCCGCGACGCGCAGCCGCTGGGTGCGGGCGGCGACCCAGCTCAGCAGCGTCCAGGTGTCCAGGAACTCGGCGTTGTACGGATGGTCCTGGAAGGTGGCCAGGTCCAGGCCGGCCGCCTCGGTCAGCTCGGCCAGCGCCACCACGCGGTCGGGATCGTGCGCGCTCGGCGTGACGAACGTGCCGAACAGCAGCTCATGGCCGTAGTCGGGCATCGCCGCTCTCATCTCCCCATCGTTTGCCGTACAGGATGTCTGCCTGGCAGATATTTTGTGGACCAACCTATAGTACGTCGCGGCGGCGCCGGCCCACCTTGAGCTGCGTCACACACGGGCCCGCGATGGTCACGCCCCGCTGTGCTCACCCGTCCTGGTCACACGACTGATCGCCGCACCACCACCCCCGCCCTCGCGCCACGCCGCGTCGTGGTCGTCGGTGCCGGCTTCGGTGGCCTGTTCGCCATTAAGGCGCTGCGCCGCACTGGCTGGTGAGCTTTCTGGGCCAGGGCCGGCCGCAGCGCATCGCCACCGCCCAGCAGATCGACGCGCGCAACGCCCTGCACCGGCGGGACACCGCCCCGCGGCCGGCCCTCGTCACACCCCGGCGACCGTGATCTCGGCCGCCGCCGTCCACGGTGAACCGTTCACTTCGGACAGTGCCCGCACGCGGATGTACCGGGCGGAACGCGTGGTGAAGCACGCCTCCCGCTCGGCGGTGCCGTCGGGCCATGTGCCGCTGGCCGCCGGCGTGGTCCACACGTTGGGGTCGGTCGCCGTGTACACCTCGTACCGCGCGATCCGACCGTTGCGAAGGTTTTGCCTTGGCAGCACGTGGACGCAGCTGACCGAGCGGATCGCGCCGAGGTCCAGCTCGATCTGGTGCGGATGCGGCGGCGACGCCCCCTGCCACCGCGTGTGCCAGAAGGTGGCCGGATTGCCGTCGAGCACGTTGACCGCGCGCCCGTCCTCACCGGCGGTCTCCTCGCTGTCCACCGCCCGCACGCGGATGCTGGACTGCGGCAGCCGCGCGATCACACCGACCGCCAGCTCGGCCACCGTGGTCCAGGCCCGGTTGTTGACCTCGCCGAGCGCGCGCAGCCGCACGTACCGCGCGGGCCTGGACGCGAACGCGGCCGCCTGCTCGGCCGTGGAGTTGACGAACCGGCCGGTCGCGACCGGCGTACCCCAGTTGGTGCCGTCGGTGGAGACGTGGACCTCGTAGGCCGCGATGCGGCCGTAGTCGAGGTTTTGCCGCGGCAGGTAGAACAGCGTCGTCACCGCGTACGTCCTGCCGAGGTCGAGCTGGATCTCGTGCGGATGCGGCGGCGAGGCGCCCTGCCACCGCGTGTGCCAGAACGTGGCCCGGTTGCCGTCGATCGCGTTGGTGGCCCGCCCGTCCTCCCCCACCGTCTCCTGGCTGTCGAACGACCGGACCCGCAGGTTGGCCCGGGGCACGCGGATCGCGGAGGCGAAGGACGCCGTGTAGGTCGTCGCCGTCGTGGGCGCGGTGATCACATGGGTCTGGCCGCCGCGGTCGCTCCAGTTGGCGAAGGTGTACGTGGTGCCGCCGAGCACCTGCGGTGTGACCGCGCTGACCGAGGTGGCCGACCCCTGGATGACCGTACGCGTGAACGGGGTCACCTGTGCCGTCGAGCCCACCGCGACCCGCAGCCCGGGCGGGCTGCTCGCGAACGTCAGGTTTACCGTGCGCGGGTTGAGCCGCACGCTCGTGGTGCTCGCCAGCCCGCTCGCGTCGGTGGCGGTGAGCACGAGCTCCAGATAGGACGGATACTCGTGGTCGGGCGCCGGGAACGACGCGCCCGCCACACCGACCCAGTCCTGGTAGGCGTGGACGTGGCAGTTGGTGGGCGCCACGCAGTGGTGCTGCAACAGCCGCCAGCGCAGCGCCGACGCCGGCAGCGTGCCCTGCTGCGGGTCGGTGGCCCGGCCGCTGAACGTGATCGTGTCGCCGACCTTCCAGGTGAGCGAGGCGGCCGGGCTGTCGATGACGGCGACCGGCGCGCCGTTTCCCGACTGGATCGCGACCGTACGCGTGCCGCTCGCGCCGAGCGTGTCGTAGACCCGAAGCCGCGCCGTGTACGGCCCGCCGGCCGGGTAGGTGTGGCTCGCCCGCGCGGTGGTCGCGTCGACCGTGCCGTCGTCGGTGAAGTCCCACTCGTACCGCAGCCGACCCTGGTCTGCCGGGTCCACATCGGACGACGCCGAGCCGTCGAACTGGACGGTGAGCGGCGCAGCCCCCGACGTCGGCGTGGCGGCGATCGTGGCGACCGGCGGCTGGTTGCCGGCGAAATAACGGATCCGTCGCACCGTGCCCCCCGCGATGTCCACATAGTATAGTTCGCCGCCGGGACCGATCGCGAGGTCGACCGGGGTCGCCGCGCCGGACACGAAGGTCAACCGGTTGGCCGGGTCGGGCAGGCCGGCGGAGGTCGCCGAGGGGAGCATCGCCCAGATGCAGTTGCGCGAGTAGTCGGCGAAGAAGACCCCACCTCGGTACGCCGCCGGATAGGGCCCGGCGCTCGGATAGAACTGCACGCCGGAGATGGACGAGCCGCCGATGGGGCACGCCTCGCCGGCCACCACCGGCGCGAAGTGGCCGTACGCGTAGTAGGGCGCGGTCGTGCCACCGGCGGTGTAGAGGCTCTCGCAGAGTGGCAGGTTGGCGCCGTCGTACCCGTCCTGCCGGCCAGCCCCCTCGAAACAGGGCCAGCCGAAGTTGGTCACGCCCGTGACCGGGTCGACCAACCGGTTGAGTTCCTCCCACGTCCCCCAGCCGACGTCGCCGAGCCACAGCTCGTTGGTGCCCGGACGCATCGCGAACCGGTACGGGTTGCGCAGCCCGTGTGCGACGATCCGGCGCGCGTTGACGTCGGCGCTGGCCCCCAGCGGGTTGCCCGGCGCGGCCAGGCCGGTCGCCGGGTCCAGGCGCAGGATGGTGCCGTCGAGCCCGGTCGGGTCGGCGGTGCCGCGCACATCCTGGGCACGCAGCGCACCCCCCTCGTTGGGCGGGTCGGAGCAGGGATTCGGCGGCGAGCCGAGCTGGCCGTAGTCGACGAAGTTGTAGCTGGCCCCGTCGCCCGCCGACACGTAGAGCATCCCGTCGGCACCGAACCGCAGATCGCCCACCGAGTGGCTGGGGTACTGCTGGCACCAGTCGTGGATGAACACCTGCTCGCCGCCGGTCATCACGTTGCCGGCGGCCTGGAGCCGGGACAGGCGCGCGGTCACGACGCACCGCCCACCGTTGGCACCGCCGACCGCACCGCAGTTGTCGTTCCACACCGGGGCGCTCTGGCCCGGCGGCGCGTCGTACGTGTAGAGCACGTAGACCCACGGCTCAGTCGGAAACCTCGGATGCAGCGCCAGCCCCAGCAGCCCTCGGTCATTCTGGTTGTGCACGTTGGCCGCGAGGTTGGCGAACGTGGTCGGCGTCGTATCCGCCAGGTTGTCGTAGACGACGATCCGGCCGCCCTTCTCCGCCACGAAGACCCGCCCGTCGGGCGCGAACTCGATGTTCATCGGCAGGGTCAGCCCGGAGTAGACGGTCTGCTCCTGGAAGCCCGACGGGAGCACCGCCGCCGCGGCCGCGGGCTCCGGTGCGCGCTCGATGACCGCGAGCGCGCCCACCGCCAGCGTGGCGGTGACAAACGCGGCCGTGACACGGCGATGCGACGGCATGACACCTCCCCATAGCTCGGTGTCGTCGCGATGGGGCCGGATCGCGAGCCGCGGGGCAGGACGCTCCGGAGAGTCGGAGCGTACCCATCACCGCCGATGGGTCGAGTCGCCCGTTCGCACGGCGTCAGCGGCCGCGAGTACCGATCCGGCTACCCGTTCGCGGGGCCGGTCGTGGGAGGGACGCCGCGGAAGCTACTCGTCTTCGACGGCGCGGAAGAGGGAGGCCACCTCGGGGTTGGACAGGCGCCGCGTGCGGCCCACCTTGAGATCGCCCAGCCTGATCGGGCCGATCGCGGTGCGGATGAGGCGGGACACCGGATGCCCGACCTCCTCCATCAGCCGCCGCACGATGTGCTTGCGTCCCTCGTGGATCGTGATCTCCACCTGCGCGGTGCGGCCGAGCGTGTCGACGATCCGGAAGGCATCCGCCTTCACCGGCCCGTCTTCCAGCTCCACGCCGGCCAGCAGCCGCCGCCCGACCGTGCGCGGCAGCGGGCCGGCCACCTCGGCCAGGTAGGTCTTCGGCACGCCGAACGAGGGGTGCGTCAGCCGGTGGGCGAGCGTGCCATCGTTGGTCAGCAGCAGGAGCCCTTCGCTGTCGGCGTCGAGGCGCCCGACGTGATAGACCCGCTGCTCGACCGTACCCAGATAGTCCGAGATGGCGTCGCGGCCGCGCTCGTCGGCCATGGTGGAGACCACGCCGCGCGGCTTGTTCATGGCGATGTAGACAAGGCGCGTGTCGGCGACGACCCGCTCACCGTTGACGTAGATCTCCGCCGTCACCGGGTCGACCTTGTCGCCCAGCCGGGCCACTCGCCCGTCGACCACCACCCGGCCGCGCGCGATCAGATCCTCACTGGCCCGCCGCGAACCCACACCGGCGGCGGCGAGCACCTTCTGCAGGCGCTCGCGCCCATCGTCGTCACGAGGCTGTGGCATCGGCGACCTCCTCGACGTCGTCAGGCAGGAAGGGGGCGAGCGGGGGCAGGTCGTTGACCGAGTTCAGACCCAGCTTTTCCAGGAACAGTGTGGTCGTCCGGTAGAGGAACGCGCCCGACTCAGGCTCCGTGCCACATTCCTCCACCAAACCCCGAGAGACAAGGGTACGGATGACGCCGTCACAGTTCACCCCCCGGATCGCCGAGATGCGGGCACGGGTGACCGGCTGCTTGTACGCCACCACGGCCAGCGTCTCCAGCGCCGCCTGGGTCAGCCGCACCGACTGCCCGTCGAGGACGAACCGCTCCACGTAGGGCGCGTACTCCGGGCGCGTGTAGAGCCGCCAACCTCCCGCGACCTTGCGCAGGTCGAACCCATGCCCCGCGGCCGTGTACCCCTCCGCGACGGTCACCAGCATGGCGGCGATACGTTCGGTGGGCTGTTCGAGGATCTGGGCCAGCACGATCTCGGTCACCGGCTCGTCGACGACCAGCAGGATCGCTTCGAGCGCCCCCTTGAGCTCCGCGTCGTCGATGAGCGCGAGGGCCGACTGCTCCTCGACGCCCGCGACCGCCGCTTCCGCCGCGGCAATGGCTTCGGTCGCGGCAGGCTGGCCCGCGCCCGCAGCCGGCGCTTCGTCGGTGGCCGGCGCCTCGGCATCGACGGCGGCGGGCGCTGCCGTCTCCACCTCGTCGCCGGCTGGCGAAGCGGGGCGGTCGGCGGCGATCCGGTCGGCGTCCGGGGAAACAGCTGCCGGCGCCTCGTCGTCGGACGCACCGGTGCCGGCCTCGGCGCCATCGCCCTCGGCGGCGGCGACCGTGGCGTCGGCCTCGGCGGCACCGGCGATCGACTCGGCCTGGGCGGGGACGGCGGGCCCAGGCTCGTCGGCCGCAGCGGTCACCGCCTCGGCCGCCGCCGGCGAAGTGGGCGCGCTGGCGTTTTGCTCCGGTGCCGGCGAGGAGGCGTCGGTGTCAGCGTTCCCGTCCGATTCTCCGGCACCGCCCGGCTCTTCGGTGTCCACACCGGACGGCCTCGGCTCGGCCTCCACGGCCTCGGAAGTCGCTGGCTCGGGAGCCGCGTCGGTCAGGGCGGCGTCGGGATCTGCCGGGGAAGCCCCAGCCTCCACAGGGGACTGAGGTTCTTGCGAGCCCTCGGCGTCTGCTCCAGGCTCAGGCTTCGGCTTGGGGCGCTCCCACGGTGGGATCCACGAGGCGGCCTGGTCGGCGAGGGTCTCGCGCCGCTCGTCACTCACGACGGCTCCTTCACATCATCACCCGCGTCCGAAGAGGAATCCCCGCCCGCGGCCGGGCCGCCCCCAGCCGGGCTGCCCGCAGGCGCATCGCCAGCCGACGCCACAAAGCCAGGACCGCCCGAACCCGCGTCCGAAGCGGAAGCCCCACCGGCAGCCGAGCCGCCCGCGGGCGCATCGCCAGCCGACGCCGCGGCGTCAGGGCCGTCCGAAGGCGTACCGCTCGCGTCCGGGCCGGCCCAAGGCGCGGCGTCCGCAGCCGGGCCGCTCGGCAGCGCATCTGCTGCCGACCCGCCGGAGGACACGTCGGCCGCCGTCGCGGAGGCGACACCGTCCGTGGGGGCACTGGCCGCAGCGGGGTCGGCCGTGGAAGCGCCGTCGGGAGAGGACGCCTCGTCCGAAGCCGCTCCCCCGGGCGGCGTGCCCTCGGCGAGGGCGGGCGAGCCCGCGTACTCGTCGATGTCGAGGTCTCCCCCGGCGTCGTCGCCGCCGGTCCAGCGGACCGTCAGCTCCCCCAGCGCCTGGACCTGGGCGAAGCCCACCAGGCCCTCGCGGTACAGCTCCAGCAGTGCCAGGAACCGCGCCACCACCTCGAGTGTGGACTGGCAGTCGGCGCACAGCACCTGGAAGGTGGCTGTCCCGGCCAGGCGGAGGCGGTCGCGGAGGAGGGCGGCGTGCTCGCGGACGCTGACCCGCACGTCGTGCACGTGGGCGATCGACACCACCGGCGTGGGCTTGGGGGTCATCGCCTTGATGGCGAGGCGGAGCAGGCGTTCCGGGCCGATGCCGAGTACGAGGTCGGGCAGCGCTTCGGCGTAGCGGGGCTCGAGGGCGACGGCGCGGGGGTAGCGGCGGGCGCCGGCCGACTCCATGGCGGCGATGTGGGCGGCAGCTTCCTTGAACGCCTTGTATTGCAGCAACCGCGCGAAGAGCAGGTCGCGCGCCTCCAGCAGCGCCAGGTCCTCCTCGTCCTCCACCTGGGCGGCGGGGAGCAGCCGGGCCGCCTTGAGGTCGAGCAGCGTGGCCGCGATGATCAGGAACTCGCTGGCCTCGTCGAGGTCCCAGTCGTCGCCCATCGCGCGGATGTACGCGATGAACTCGTCGGTGACCTTGGAGAGGGCCACCTCGGTCACGTCCAGCTTGTGCTTGCCGATCAGCTGGAGCAGCAGGTCGAACGGCCCGGTGAAGTTGGCCAGCCGCACCGTGAACTTCCCATTGGAAGCGGCATCGGCATCCGTAGCCGGCGGGGCGCCGTCGTCGCCAGAAGCAGGCGCGACAGGCGCAGCGTCAGGCGACACCGGCTCCGAATCCATCACCTGACCGTATTCCACGGTCGACGTCATTGCCTCGGGAGGTTACCTCTCCGCCTGTGCGGCGATGACCTCGCGGGCCAGCTGCCGGTAGTTGCGCGCGCCGGACGAGGCCGGGTCGAGCGTGGTGATCGGCGCCCCGGCCACCGTCGACTCGGGGAACTTGACCGTTTTGGTGATCACGGTCTGGTAGACCTTGTCGCCGAACGCCTCGACCACACGCTGCAACACCTGGCGGCAGTGAGTGGTGCGGCTGTCGTACATGGTCGCGAGGATGCCCTCGAGCTCGAGGTCGAAGTTGAGCCGCTCACGCACCTTGTCGATGGTGTCGAGCAGCAGCGCCACGCCCCGCAGGCTGAAGAACTCGCACTCCAGCGGGATGAGCACGCCGTGCGCCACGGTCAGCGCGTTGATGGCGAGCAGGCCGAGCGAGGGCTGGCAGTCGATGAGGATGTAGTCGTACTCCTTGCGCACCGACTTGAGCACGCGCGCGAGCGCCATCTCCCGCGCGACCTCGTTGACCAGCTGGATCTCGGCGGCCGAGAGGTCGATGTTGGCCGGCAGCAGGTGGAGGCCGGCCACGTCGGTCTTGATGAGCACGTCTTCGACGGTCACGTCGTCCTGCATCAGCAGGTTGTAGACGGAAAGGTCGAGGTTGTGCGGGTTGACGCCGAGGCCGACCGAGAGCGCGCCCTGCGGGTCGAAGTCGACGAGCAGCACCTTCCGCCCGTACTCCGCGAGCGCGGCGCCCAGGTTGATGGTGGTCGTGGTCTTCCCCACGCCGCCCTTCTGGTTGGCCATCGCGACGATGCGGGCCGGACCGTGGCGGTCGGTGGGCATCGGCTCGGGGATGGGACGGCGCATCGTGTACGCCGCGGGGTCCGCTGGGCCAAGCTCAGCGCCCAGGTCCATCGCGTGCTGCTCCGCGCGCAGCGTCGAGGTCCACGACTCGACCTGCTCACCGTTACCAGCCATGGCCTGTGCGCCCCCTCCCGACGACTGCTCGGCGCCGGAGCCGACCGATCCCCCGCTGCGCCGCCACACGAGCCCGGGTCGTTGCCCGACTGTACGCCACTCCCCTGGTCAGGGCTGGGGCGACACTCCGGGCCATGGGCGGCCGCTCCACACTAACCAACGCACGGCCGCGGTGGTGGACACGGGCGGGTCCGGGCCGGACTGGACCATAGCAAGCGACCCCCTCCAGGTGGAGGGGGTCAGCCGTCACCGCCCATGTTTGCGGGATTCCTGAGCGGCGAGTCAGTTTAACTCAACCTGGGCCGCCCGTGACGCGCGCGACACCAGCGCAAATGTAAAGCGCTCTCACCGGGCGCGAGGATGTGCGGTCGCGTACACCTCGCGCAACCGTTCGACTGTCACCAATGTGTACACCTGGGTGGTGGTCACCGACGCGTGGCCGAGCAGCTCCTGCACGACCCGCACGTCGGCACCGCCGTCCAGCAGATGTGTCGCGTACGAATGACGGAGCGTGTGCGGCGACACCGCCCTGGCCCCCTCGACCGGCAGCCCCGCGCGGGCGGCGGTGCGGTGCAGGATCGTCCACGCGCTCTGCCGCGACAGCGGGCCGCCGCGGGCGTTGAGGAAGACCCTGGGGGTACCTCGGCCGGCGGCGGCCAGCTCGATCCGCGCGCCGGTGAGGTAGGCGCGCAGGGCGGTGCAGGCGTACCCGCCGACCGGCACCAGCCGCGTGCGCCCGCCCTTGCCGTGCAGCAGCGCGGTCCCCTCGTCGAGGTCGAGGTCGTCGACGACCGCGCCGACCGCCTCGGAGATGCGGGCCCCGGTGCCGTACAGGAACTCCAGGAGCGCGCGGTCCCGTACCTCCAGAGCGCTGGCCTCGCCCGTGGCGCCGAGCAGCCGCTCCACATCGGACACGTCGAGCGCCTTCGGCAGCCGGCGGGGCGGGACGGGCGGACGGACGTCACGGCTGACGTCGTCGGCCACCAGGCCCTCGCGCACCGCGAAGCGGTGCAGGCCGCGCACCGCGCTGGCCGCGCGCGCCGCCGAGGCCGCGGAGAGCGGCGGATGCTCGCTGTCGCCGCCCCGCAGGGCGGCGACATAGCCGGCCACATGGCCGGGCGTGACCGACTCCAGGTCGGCCACGCCACCCGCCGTCAAGGTGGTCACGTAGCGGTCCAGATCCCGCCGGTACGAGGAGAGCGTGTTCGCGGACAGCGCGCGCTCCACCGTCAGGTGGTCCAGGTAGGTCCGTACCGCCGTCGCGAGCCGCGCTATGCCAGCACCTCCTCGACGGAGACGCTGGCCATCCCGTGCGACTCGGCCACCGGGCCGTACGTGACGTGGCCGTCGTGCGTGTTGAGGCCGTGCGCGAGTGCCGGGTCGCTGCGCATGGCCTCCCGCCAGCCCTGGTTGGCCAGTTCCAGCGCGTACGGGATGGTGACGTTGGTGAGCGCGTACGTGCTGGTGTGGGGCACCGCGCCGGGCATGTTGGCCACGCAGTAGAAGACCGAGTCGTGCACCCGGTACACGGGGTCGGCGTGCGTGGTGGGGCGCGAGTCCTCGAAGCAGCCGCCCTGGTCGATCGAGATGTCGACGAGCACGCTGCCCGGCTTCATCCGGCTCACGAGGTCGTTGGAGACTATTGTCGGGGCCTTCGAGCCGGGCACCAGCACCGCGCCGATCACCAGGTCGGCGTCGACGACCGCCCGCTCGATCTCGTACTGGTTGGAGGCGACCGTCTGCAGGTGCCCCTGGTAGATCGCGTCGGCCGCGCGCAGCTTGTTGACGTTGCGGTCGAGCAGCAGCACCTCGGCCTGCATGCCGAGCGCGATCGCGGCCGCGTGCATGCCGGAGACGCCGGCGCCGATGACGACGACCTTGGCCGCGTACACGCCGGAGACGCCGCCCATCAGCACGCCGCGGCCGCCGCCGGAACTCATCAGGTGGTAGGCGCCCACCTGGGGCGCGAGCCGCCCGGCCACCTCGGACATCGGGGCGAGCAGTGGGAGCGCGCGGTCGGGGGCCTCCACCGTCTCGTACGCGATGCCGGTCACCTTGCGGTCCAGGAGCGCGTCGGTGCACTCCTTGGAGGCGGCGAGGTGCAGGTACGTGAAGAGCACCTGCCCGGGGCGCATGCGGTGGTGCTCCTCGGCGATCGGTTCCTTCACCTTCAAGACCAGTTCGGCGGTGCCCCACACGTCGTCGGCGGTGGACAGGATCCGCGCGCCGGCGGCAGCGAACTCGTCGTCGGTGATGGTGGACCCGAGGCCGGCGCCGGATTCGACGTAGACCTCGTGGCCGGCGCGGACGAACTCGTTGACGCCCGCGGGGGTGATCGCCACGCGGTACTCGTGGTTCTTCACCTCGCGTGGGATTCCGACCTTCACGATGCCAGTACCTTTCCCCGGGGCGGCGTTCCCGGGCTATGGCCGCGACGGCCCCATTGCCGCCGCGATCCCGCGCCGCTGTTACGCTCTGTCACCGGCTGCGTCGCACGAGTGCCGGTCTGGGGCTCTCGTCCGCTGGAGGCTGCATCGCTGGTGGCGATGGACGCCGCCGTCCGCGGCAGTCTAGGGCCGCACCGTTTCCGGGATCAGGCGACATGATGACAGCCGGTGAACAGGCAGCCTGACGATCTGTCAGCGTTCGGCCCTACCCGATCGGACACATTTCTCAGCCTACCGTCTCACAGAGTGGACCCTGATCCCGACACGATCCGGTTGGATCACTATGGTGGCGCCTCATGACCACTCCTCCGTACCAGCCGCAATACCCCGGCCAGCCGCAGTACGACCAGTCGCAGTACGGCCAGCCGGGCGTCGAGTACTCGGACAAGAGCAAGCTCGTCGCGGGCCTTCTCGGCATCTTCCTCGGTGGCCTCGGTGTCGGCCGGTTTTACACGGGCCACATCGGCATCGGGGTTGCCCAGCTCCTGGTCGGCTGGTTCACCTGCGGCCTGTGGGGGATCATCGACGGCATCCTGATCCTCGTGAACGGTGGCACCGACGCCCAGGGCCGCCGCCTGCGCGACAACTGACCTCATACGCCCACCAAGCCGCCGGTCCGAGGTACTCCCCTCGACCGGCGGCTTCGTCCTGTCACGGCCCTCCGCGCGGAGCGCACACGCCAATCCGGCCCGATCAGCGGGCAGCGGGCGTGGCGGCCACCTTCAGCGGGTGAGCAGGTGTGAGGCGGCCAGGATGCCGGCCACCGTCGGCCCGTTGGTGATCTCGCCGGCCAGGGCCATCGAGACCGCCTCGTCCAGCGGGAAGCGCCGCACCTCCAGCTCCGCCTCCTCGTCGTGCCGCTCGTAGCCGGAGGCCGCCGGGGTCAGGTCGCGGGCGAGGAAGATCCGGATCCGCTCGTTGGAGCAGCCGGGCGAGGTGTGCAGCTCCAGCAGGTGCTCCAACCGCCCGGCCACCAGGTCGGCCTCCTCGACGAGCTCGCGGGCGGCCACCTCGGGCAGCGCCTCCCCCGGTACGTCGGCCAGCCCGGCCGGGATCTCCCACAGGTGGTGTCGCACGGCGTGCCGGTACTGCCGGATCAGCACGACCCGGCGCTCGTCGTCGACGGCGACGACCCCGACCGAGCCGACATGCTGGATGTAGTCGCGGTCGGCCGCCCGACCGCCGGGCATCACCACCTCGTCGGTGACGACCCGGAAGACCGGCCCCTTGTACCGCTCGTGCTGCGCCTGGACCTCGTACGTGTGCGAAGCGGTCACCGCCGCCGCCCCGAGGGACGGCGGCGGATGGTGGCGGCGGTCATGACGGGGTCGCGGCGGTCGCCGGCTTGGTCGCGGGGGCCGAGGCCGGGCGCGAGTTGCGCTGCGAGCGGGCCGGCGTGGACGCCGGCGGCGACGGCTCGACGATCTCGACCGGGAGCTGGTCGGCCTGGGAGTACGCGACCGCGGCCTTCACGAACGCGGCGAACAGCGGATGCGGCCGGGTCGGGCGACTCTTCAGCTCGGGGTGCGCCTGGGTCGCCACGAAGAACGGGTGCAGCGACGGGTCCAGCTCGATGAACTCGACCAGCCGCCCGTCCGGCGAGGTGCCGCAGATGCGCAGCCCGGACTTGGTCAGCGGCTCGCGGTAGGCGTTGTTGACCTCGTACCGGTGGCGGTGGCGCTCGCTGACCTCGTCGGTGCCGTACGCCTCCCCCACGATCGAGCCCTCGGCCAGCTGGGCCGGGTAGGCGCCGAGCCGCATCGTGCCGCCCAGGTCGCCCTTGCCGGCGACGATGTCCTCCTGGTCGGCCATGGTGGCGATCACCGGATGCTTGGCCTTCTCGTCGAACTCGGTCGAGTTTGCCCCGTCGAGCTTGGCCAGGTGGCGGGCCACCTCGATGGTCATGCACTGAAGGCCGAGGCAGAGGCCGAGGATCGGGATGCCGTTCTCCCGCGCGTACCGGCTGGCTCCGATCTTGCCCTCGATGCCGCGGACGCCGAAGCCGCCGGGGATCACGATGCCGTCGACGCCGGACAGGGCCGAGGCGGCGCCGGAGGCAGTGACGCACTCGTCGCTGGGGACCCAGCGCAGCAGCACGCGCGCCCGGTGGCCGAACCCGGCGGCGCGGATCGCCTCGCTGACCGAGAGGTAGGCGTCGGGCAGGTCGACGTACTTGCCGACGATCGCGACGGTGATCGTGTGGTGCGGGTGGTGCACACGCTGGAGCAGGTCGTCCCAGCTGGCCCAGTCGACGTCGCGGAAGGAGAGGTTGAGGCGGCGCACCACGTACGCGTCGAGGCCCTCGCGGTGCAGCACCTTGGGGATGTCGTAGATGCTCGGCGCGTCCGGGGCGGCGATCACGGCTTCCCGGTCGACGTCGCAGTACAGCGACAGCTTGTGCTTGAGCTTGTCGGGAATCTCGCGGTCGGAGCGGCAGACGATCGCGTCTGGCTGGATACCGATGTTGCGCAACTGGGCGACCGAGTGCTGGGTCGGCTTGGTCTTCAGCTCGCCCGAGGGCGCCAGGTAGGGCACCAGCGACACGTGCAGGTAGAAGCAGTTGTCCCGGCCGATCTCGTGGCGCACCTGGCGGATCGCCTCCAGGAACGGCAGCGACTCGATGTCACCGACCGTGCCGCCCACCTCGGTGATCACCACGTCGGGCGTGCGGCCGTCTTCGTCGGGCGCGGCCATCGCCCGGATGCGCGCCTTGATCTCGTTGGTGATGTGCGGGATGACCTGCACGGTGTCGCCGAGGTACTCGCCGCGGCGCTCCTTGGCGATCACCGCCGAGTAGATCTGGCCGGTGGTGACGTTCGCCTTGCCGGACAGGTCACGGTCGAGGAAGCGCTCGTAGTGGCCGACGTCCAGGTCGGTCTCGGCGCCGTCGTCGGTGACGAAGACCTCGCCGTGCTGGAAGGGGTTCATCGTGCCGGGATCGACGTTCAGGTACGGGTCCAGCTTCTGCATCACGACGCGCAGCCCGCGTGCGGTGAGCAGATTTCCGAGGCTGGAGGCGGTGAGTCCCTTGCCAAGCGAGGAGGCGACGCCCCCGGTGACGAAGATGTGCCTGGTCGTCCGTGCTGAAGGGGCCAAGGCCTGCTCCCGTGGGATAGTCCGTCCGGTCTTGCGGACTAGCGTTGATCAAGTGTTGATCGCGCCATCCACGGGATTCCACGGTAACACCTTCGCCGCCAACCGCACGCCGCCGCCCTGCTCGTGTCGCTGATCACTGCCTGTCGCGGGCTCGCCGGCGGCCTCGGGCGCCCCGGGCTGGACCGGCGCGGCGGCCTCGCCCCCGGGCGGCGCCAGCGGCGGTTGAGTGCGGTCGGAGGCGTGGTCCAGTACGCGCAGTGACGCCAGCGCGGCCATGGGTACGGTCAGCGCCGCCACCGCCCCGGCCACGTCGAGCCCGGAGCCGCCCAGCACGCCGCCGATCACCGCCGCCGTGGCGATCCCCGCCATCGCCGCCCGGATCGCGGGGTATATCCCGAAAAGGCGCTTGAGTCCGCCCCACGGCCGCAGCAGCGCGAACCACACCAGCACCGCCCCCACCACCGCCAGTACGGTCAGCGGGCTGTCCAGGGCGCCCACGGTGGACGCGGCGGCCCGCTGCACCGCCCGGCCGCCGGTGCCGTCGCCCAGCGCGGTGAGGAAGCGCCCCAGCCGGTCCCGCTCGGCGTCCGGCCGGCTCAGGTCGAGCAGCGCGAAGCCGGCGGTCACCACCACACCGGCGAGCGTCGCCCAGGCCAGCCGCCCGAACGTCAGCCAGCCGCCGGTGCTGATCACCACCGCGATGCCCACGCCGGCGGTCAGCGCGATCGCGCCCACCGCGTCGGCGCCCAGGTACGGGCTGCCGGCCAGCAGCACGCCCGCGCCGCCGACGATCCCCATCACCCACGGGCGCCAGGTACGGCGTACCCGCTGGGCCAGGCAGCCGGCGACCAGCAGCGTGCCGGCGGCGAAGATCCCGAGCCCGACGCGGCCCAGCCCGGCGTACCGGCCGCTGAGCGCCGAGTAGCCGGCCACGCCGTTGAGCTGCAACCGGGCACCGGTGACCAGGTCGACGGCGACGACCACGGCGGCGATCGAGGCGACCATGGCCAGCGGGCCGAGCGTGCGCCGGTACACGGGCGTGAGCCGCACGACCGCGGTCCCGGCGGCCAGCAGCGCGAGGGTGACCGCGGTGAACAGCAGCCCGGGATGCTCGGCGCGCCACCACGGCACCGCGTCGGCGACCAGCGCGGCCGGGATGGCCAACGCGGAGGCGACCAGCAGCACCTCGATCACGGCGACCACCGGCCTGGGTACGGCCAGCGACCGCGCGGTCCCGCCGCCCCGCCGGATCAGCCCGTGAAACCCGAACCGCGGCGACGCCGACGCCACCGGCCCCGCCGGCAGCCGGGCCCGCCGCAGCAGCGGCACGACCGCGACGGCCAGCGCGAACTGCACCGCCGCCAGCACGCCGAAGAACCAGGTGGCGATCCGCCGCTGCGCCCCCGCCTCGCGGTCGGCGTCGGCCGGCTGGGTCACCGCCACGCCGAGCTCGGCCGGCCGCCCGGGGACGCTGCGCGCCGGCTGCCCGGCGAAGACGCCCTCGGGCAGCGCCCGGCCGGTCGCGGTGAGCGCGGTCGGCGCGAGGTCGACGAGCTGCAGGTAGCCGTCGCGCCCGGTGCTGGCACTGGTCAGCCAGCCCCGCTCCCAGCCCGGGCCGTCGGCGATGACCACGTGCAGGCGGCGCGAGTCGTCGGTGTCGGAAAGGCCGGCCACGATCACCAGCGAGTCGGGCGGGCGGGCGGCCAGGACGCGGGCCAGCAGCGCGTCGGCCTGCCGGGCCTGCGCCTGGCGGGAGACCGGGTCGGTGGCGGCGACCGCGCCGGCCGCCACGATCCCGAGTACGCAGTCGTCGAGCAGCTCGGCGGGGCGCTGCGGCAGCTCCGGCTCGTACCGGTCGACCCGGCCGAACGGGCGGGCCGCCGCGACCGCCGCCCCCGTACCGACCGCGACCGTGCACCGCACCGACTCGGCCAGCGCACCGGGCACGGCCCCGTACGGCAGCCGCTCCTTGTTGTGCCGCACCACGTTGCGCTGGTCCGGCAGGTACGCGCCGATCCCGTCCGGCCGCTCCACCTCCACCGGTACCTCCGGGCAGGCCACACCGGGGCTGGGCGGCGCGGCGGGGCCGGCGCTCCAGAGCGCGCGGTTGCCGGCCCCGAGCGTGACCCAGCCGTCGAGCGGGCAGGTGGGCTGGTCGGCCGACTGCACCGAGAGGGAGGCGATCGAGCCGCGCTCGGCCATCTGCCAGAGCGTGGGCGTGTTGGTGGCGCTCAGGTCCTCCCAGCGCAGCCCCGGCACGCCCGCGATGATCACGTAGTCGACGGTGGGCGGCGGGTCGGCGGGCGCGGCCTGAGCCGGGGCCGCCAGGGCGCAGACAAAGCCGGCGACCAGGGTGAAGACCGCCCACCGCCTCATGACGGATGCGCCGTCTCCGCCGCCACGACCTCGGCGTACACCGCCTGGATCGCCTGGATCGTGCCCGCCTCGTCCGGCCAGGTGTCCGCCTGCGCGGGGCCGCGCCCGGCGTACTCGGCGCGCAGCCGCGGGTCGGCCAGCATCTCGCGTACGGCCGTGTCGACCGCGTCGACGTCGCCCGGGGGGACGAGCCGCGCGGCGTCGCCGACCAGGCCGGGGACGCCACCGACCGCGGTGGCCACCAGCGGCGTGCCGGCCCGCAGCGCCTCCTGCGCGAACAGCTGACGCGCCTCCCAGTCGCTGGTCACCACCGCCAGATCGGCGGCGGCCAGCAGGTCGGAGACGTCGTCGCGGTGGCCGAGCAGCGTGACCGGCGCCCGCAACTCGGAGATCCGCGCGGCCAGCGGCATGTACGCCGGCCCGCTGCCGGCGATCACCACGACCGGCGGCGGGGTCAGATCGCGCCACCGGGCGGCGGCGTCGATCAGCACGTCGTACCGCTTCTGCGGGTGCAGCCGGCCCACCGACAGGATCAGCGGCTGCTCGCCCGTCACGCCGAACTCAGCGCGTACGGCGGCCCGGGTGCGGCGCGGCGGCGGCAACACCGGCGCGGCGACCGGGCACAGCCGGGCGTCCCGCGCGCCGAGGTCGGTGGCGGTCTCCACCAGGTCTTCGGAGGCGCCGAGCGTGACCTTCGCGGCGCGGGCGACGGCCCGTGCGGCCAGCCGCGACGCGGTGCCCCGCAGCCCCGTGGCGATCACCGCGTTGTGCCAGGTCACCACCAGCGGCGGGCGGGGACGGCCGAGCGCGGCGACGAAGCCGGCCCGCAGCCCGTGCGCGTGTACGACGTCGACCGGGCCCATCGCGCGGCGCAGGTCGCCGACCGCGCGGGCGTCGGTGAGCCGCGGGTTGGGCGGGATCTCGACGGCTTCGAACCGGGCGCCCGCCTCGGCGAACCGGAACCGCTCGTCGGTGGCCGCCGGCCCGCACACGGTGACGGTGGCGCCGCCAGCGACGAGCCCACGCGTCAGCGAGGCGACGTGCTGCCCCACGCCACCGGTGGCGGACGCCAGGACGAGGGCCACGGCCCCGTCGAAACTCAAGGAGTCACTCCTTCCCCCGTGCGACCCGATTTCCCCGTGCGACCCGATTTCCCCGTGCGACCCGATTTCCCCGTGCGACTCGTGCCAGCCGTCGCGTGAGCGCCGCGGTCAGCGGGCGCATGTCGCGCCGGTCCAGCGGGTAGGCGACACCGAGGAACACCGCGGCGACGACGGCTCCGGACAGCATGCCTTGCAGCACCGCGCCACCGGCGCCCGGGGTGCCGGTCGCCTGCGTGACCAGCCAACCGGCCAGCGCCGCCGCGCCACCTGCCACGAGACCGGCGGCGGCCGCCCGGTGCAGGCCCTCCAGCGCGGGTCGCCCGGCGCCGCGCAGCACCGCGGCCACCAGCAGCGCGCCGAGCAGCGCCATCCCGATCGAGTTACCCAGCGTGAGCGCGACCACCCGCTGGTCGTCGGCGAGTACCGCCGCGAGCGCCACCACCGCCAGCGCCGCGGTCGCCCACCCCGCCACCGTCGCCACGGCCGCCGCCCGCGGCTCGCCGCGGGCGTAGAGGGCGCGGGTGAGCACCGCGAACATCCCGTACCCGAGCAGTCCCGGCGCGAACCCGGCGATCCCCCCGGCGGCGGCCGGCACGTCGAAGAAGCGCGCCACCGGCCCGGCCACCGCCACCAGCGCCGCCGCGCCCGCGCAGGACAGCAGCAGCACGCCCCGTGCGGTCGGCGCGAGCGCCTGCCGGTAGCGGTCCCGCTCACCCGCCGCGTGGGCGGCCACCAGCGTCGGGTACGCGGCCGTCGCCAGCGGTACGGCCAGCACCGCCCACGGCAACAGGTAGATCGTCTGCGCGAGGTTGTACACGACCGGGGTACCTTCCGGCCCCTCCACCGCGAGCCGCAGCGTCACCACCAGCGCCACCTGCTGCGCGCCCACCGTCGCCGCGCCGGCCAGCGCCAGCCCGCCGACCGCCCGCCGTGCCTCGCCCCCGAACCGGTACCTCGCCCGCAGCCGCAGCCCCATCCGCCGCACCGGAAGCACCAGGCACAGCGAGAGCACGACCACGCCGAGCGTGGTGCCGCCCGAGAGCAACAGCTCGCCGGCGCGTCCCACCTCGGACAGGTCCGCGCGCCGCCCCTCGACCGCGCCGAAGAGCAGGTACACGCCGATCACGGTCACGCTGGACAGCAGCGGCGCCAGCACCGGCCAGGCGAAGCGGCGGTGCGCCTGGAGCACGCCGGTCAGCACGATCCCGATGCCGTACAGCGGCAGCTGCGGCGCGAAGACCCGCAGCATCCGCGCGCCCGCCGCGTCGGTGACGTCGAGCGCCCCCATGATCGGACCGGCGAGGAGCGCGACCAGCGCCGCCAGCGGCAGCAGCAGCGTGAGGGTCCAGGTCAGCAGGGCCGACGTCGTGGCCGAGACCGCGGCCCGGTCACCGGCCGCGACACTTCCCGCAAGCAGGGGTACGACAAGACTGGCCAGCGCCCCGCCGGCGACGATCTCGAAGATGATGTTGGGTACGGTGTTCGCCACCACGTAGATGTCGCCGAGCCGCGTGTCCCCCACGACCCAGGTGAACACGCCCGTCCGGGTGAACCCGGCGATGCGGCTGGCCACGGTGAGCACCGCGATCAGGGCCGCCGCTCCGGCGATCCGTGCCGTACCCGGGGCCGCCGACACGTCAGGAGGTACGGCGGCCGAGCGCGTCGAACTGACGCAGCACCGGGTTGGCCTCGATGACCTTGGTGAAGCTGACCTTCTCGCTGGCCGCGGTGAGCGCGGCGATGCCGGCCAGCGCGGCGGCCCGCCCGGCCGGCCCGGTACGCGCGGCCAGCGCGACGCCGAGCAGCGCGCCGAGCGCGTTGGCCCCGCTGTCGCCGAGCATGACCCGCTCGTCGAGGTCGTCCGGCAGCACGCTCGCGGCCACGCCCAGCGGCCCGGCGGCCAGCCCGCCCGCGCGCCCCGCCGACAGCGGCGCGCCGATCAGCCCGCCCGCCTTGATCGCGCGGCCGGGGCGCAGGTCGAAGAGGTTGAGCAGGTTGGCCGTACCGGCGATGACGCCCGCCCCCAGCAGCAAGTCGACGGCCCGGCCGGCGCGCGTGGCGCGGCGCTCGCGGCCGGGGTCGGCGGCGAGCAGCGCGGACGCGGCCAGCCCCGCGGCCCCCACTCCGGCGATCTTGACCAGGCCGCTGGTGACCCGCCCCTCGCGCAGCGCCGCGAGGTGCCCGGCGAAGCCCTTGGCCGTCTTCTGCTCCGGCCGGCTGCCGACGATGTCGTCGTACAGCCCCACCGCCCCGGACCCGACCCCGGCGGTGAACGCGGCGGCCGCGGCGGCCGGGCTGGGCGCGGCGACGGCGGCCGAGACCGCGGCCCCCGCGGCCAGCGCCGGCCCCCCGGCGAGCGAGACGGTACGGCCGCGGAAGTTGGTGCGGTGCAGTGCCTCCTGGCTGCCCAGAGTGCGAAGCACCGCCCGGGCCCCAGCGACCCCGGCGGCGACCGCGAGAAGGCGCCTCACTCCTTGGGCTTCGGGAGGATGGCGCTGGCGCCCGCGTTGAGGCCGTAGTGTCCGGCCTTCGCGTCGACCACCTGCTCGGTCACGGCGAGCACGGTCACCACCCGGCCCTGCGCGGTGTTGCCGTTGTCCACAGTGGAGATCGTCTTGGCGAGCGCGGGGTCGCCCCGCACCGCGCCGATCACGTTGCCGTTGCCGCCCCAACTGCCGGCCACGATGACCGCGCCCGCCTTGTCGAGCTGGGACACGATCGTCACCACGGCCTCGTCCTTCTGCGCCGAGTCCTTGTCGGTGTGCGGCTGCCCCGCGACCACCACCACGGCCTCGGCCGGCCCGCTGACGTTGTTGTCCTTTACGCTGATGTACCCCGCCGACGTGTACGCCGTCACCAGCGCCTTCAGGTCGTTGGCCGCCACCGGGGGCGCGGGCGCCGGGCGGTCGAGCAGCGCGGTGCCGAGCAGCGCACTGGCCGTCTCGATGCCGTCGACGTTGGCCGGCAGGCCGGCCAGCGGGATGGTCGGCTGGGACGCGCGGTCGGCGAGGTCGAGCAACTCGGGGCTATTGTCGGGGTCGACGAACTTGTCTTCGACGTCGACCCGGCCGGTGATCGTCGCACCAGCCATCGTGAGCATCTCCACCACGCCGTCAACGAGGTCGTCGCCGCTCGGCGTGGTGACCACCGCGATCCGCCGCCCGTTGAGCTTGCCGGCCAGGGCGACCGGCGCGATCTCGGTAGCGAACTCCTCCTCGCGGTTGGCCTCCTCCTGGAGGCTGCTCACCGTCTCACGGAGCTGGCGGTTGTCCTTGCGGAGCGCGTTGACGTTGTCGCTGAGCGAGTCGGCGACCGGGCCGTTGAGCGCCGCGGTGCCCACCACCAGTCCGATCGCCAGGGCCAGAAAGACCGCGGTCAACGACACCACGTGGTAGCGGAAATTGATCACGCCTATTGCCGTCCTCAGAAGAGCTGTCCGAGCTGGAACACCAAATTGTCCCACCACTCCGAAACCACAGCGAGGTAAGCCTTGCCCACCGTGGACACAGCGACCGCCGACGCCATCGCGGCCACCGCCGAAAGCACGAGCAGGAGCAGGGACGATCCGGAGATGCTCTGCCGGTACAGCCGGCTCACGCCCTTGGCGTCGACCAGCTTGCCGCCCACCTTGAGACGGGTCAGGAAGGTCGAGGCCATCCCGCCGCGCCCCTTGTCCAGGAACTCCACCAGCGTCGCGTGCGTGCCGACCGCCACGATCAGCGAGGCACCCTTTTCGTCGGCGAGCAGCATCGCCAGGTCTTCGCTGGTCGCCGCCGCCGGGAACGTGATCGCCGACAGCCCCAGCTGCTGCACCCGGGCCAGCCCCGGCGCCCGCCCATCGGGGTAGGCGTGCACGATCACCTCGGCCCCGCAGCGCAGCACGTCGTCGGTGACCGAGTCCATGTCCCCGATGATCATGTCGGGCGTGTAGCCCGCCTCGACCAGCGCGTCGGCACCGCCGTCGACGCCGATCAGCACCGGCTTGAACTCCCGGATGTACGGCCGCAGCACGTCGAGGTCGGCCTTGTAGTCGTAGCCGCGCACCACGATCAGGCAGTGCCGCCCGGCGATGTGCGTCGCGATCTCCGGCACGCCCACACCGTCGAGCAGCAGGTCGCGCTCCTGCTTGAGGTATTCCATCGTGTTGGCCGCGAACGCCTCCAGCTGCACGGACAGCCCTTCGCGGGCGTCCGCCATAGCCTTCGCGACACTCTCCAGGTCCTGCCGTACGCCGTGCGCGACCGGCTCACCGCCGACGTACACCGTGTTGTCGTCGACACGGACCGTGTCGCCCTCGCGGACCTGCTGGAAGATGCCCTCGCCGAGGTCGTCCAGGAGCGGGATGCCCGCCCGCACCAGAACCTCGGGGCCAAGATTGGGGTACCGCCCGGACACGGACGGCTTCGCGTTGAGCACCGCCGACACCCCGACCGCCACCAGTGAGTCGGCCGCGACCCGGTCGAGGTCGACGTGGTCGATGACGGCGATGTCGCCCGGGCGCAGCCGGCCCGCCAGACGCTTCGTCCGGCGGTCGAGGCGCGCGGTGCCGGTTACGTTGCCCGGTTCTGCGCTCCGGGTCCGGCGCAAGGCTGGTAGACGCATCGTGACCATCGTGGCATGTCTCGGCATGTTTTTCCCGACGCGACGCGCATGACCAGGGCGAAGGCAAATTTCATGTGACCGGGCTCACTACCTTTGGTGATCCGTTAGCCCGCTCCGCGACCGGAAGCCGGCGCCACCGCGGCCCACCCACGGTCCCGAATCGCGCCATAGATGCCGCTCGCGCCCGCCGCCGCGCCGCTGCTCGACGCGGTCTGCGCGCCACCGTCTCCTTCCACCCGGTCGCGAGGTGTCCGCTCCCCCGCGCGGCTCTCCCGTGGGGCAGGAGTTTCCTTCGGCGAAGCGGAGCGGAGCCGCCGCGATGTGACGCCCCATCCCCCGCGCCGGGTGACATCCCGTCACGTGATCCGCCAGTCGTCACCACACGCCAACTCACCCGGATCGGCTCAGGGCCGCGATGCGGGCGACCTCACGTCCCTACGAGCGCTTTTCGCGGGCGGCGACCGCCAGCAGCTCCTCCGCATGGGCGATCCCCAGGTCGGAGTCGGGCAGGCCGGCGAGCATGCGGGCCAGCTCGCGGGCCCGGTCGGTGTCTTCGACCACGCGCACACCGCTGGTGGTCACCGCTCCCCCGGTGTCCTTGGCGACCACCAGGTGCCGGTCGGCGAAGGCGGCCACCTGCGGCAGGTGCGTCACCACCAGGACCTGGTGACTGCGGGCCAGCCGGGCCAGACGGCGGCCGATCTCCACGGCGGCCTGACCGCCCACGCCGGCGTCGACCTCGTCGAAGACCAGGGTCGGCGGGCCGCCCGCACCGGCGAAAACCACCTCGATCGCCAGCATCACGCGGGACAGCTCGCCACCGGAGGCACCCCGCTGAAGAGGCAGCGCGGGGGCGCCGGGGTGGGCCAGCAGCCGCAGCTCGACCTCGTCGGCGCCGTCGGGACCGATCTCGCGCGGCACCACCGCCACCTCGATGCGGGCGTGCGGCATCGCCAGGCCGGCCAGCTCCACCGTGACCTGCTCGGCGAAGCTGCCGGCCGCCTCCTGCCGGGCCGCCGTCAGCCGCCCCGCCAGCTCGGTCGCCTCGGCGGCCAGCCGCTGGCGCTCGCGGTCGAGCTCCTCCAGCAGCTCGTCGGAGGTGTCCAGCTCGGACAGTCGCGCCCGGGCCCGCTCGGCCCAGGCGATCACACCGTCGACGTCGTCGGCGTACTTGCGGGTCAGCCCCCGCAGCGCGGCCCGGCGCTCGTAGAGGGCCTCGAGGCGTGCGGGGTCGGCGTCGAGCGCGCCCAGGTATGCCGACAGCTCGGCCGACACGTCACCGATGAGCGTGGCCGCCTCCTCAAGCCGGACGGCCAGGTCACCGAGCTTGCCATCCACACCGGCCTGCGCCTCCAGCGTGCGCCGCGCGGTGCCGATCAGGCTGGTCGCGTCGGGGGTCTCGTCGCCGCCCTCGACACCGGCCGCGATCGCCCCGTATGCCAACGCGGCCGCCGTGCGCAGCCCTTCGGCGTGCTCCAGCCGCTGCGCCTCGGCCTTGAGCTCGTCGTCTTCACCGGGCTGCGGGTCGACCCTGGTGATCTCGTCGAGACCGAGCCGCAGCAGGTCGGCCTCCTGGTTGCGCTCGCGGGCGTTGCGCCGCCGGTCGGCCAGGTCGTCTTCGACCGCGCGCCACTGCGTGTACGCCTCGCGGAACGTCTCGAGCAGCTTCTCGTGCTCCGGCCCGGCGAACCGGTCGAGCGAGGCCCGCTGCTCGGCGGGGCGCAGCAGCCGCAGCTGGTCGGACTGGCCGTGCACCGCGACCACCTGCTCGCCCACGTCGCCGAGCACCGACACCGGCATGCTCCGCCCGCCGACGTGTGCCCGCGACCTCCCCTCGACGGTGACCGTGCGGCTGAGCAGCACGGTGCCATCCTCATCAGGCTCGGCACCGGCGTCTGCGATGCGCGCGTTGACCGCGGCGGCCGCCTTCTTGGCCAGCCGCAGCCGCCCCTCGACCACCGCCCGGCCGGGATCGGCGCGCACCCGGCCCGCGTCGGCGCGACCGCCGAAAAGCAGGCCAAGGCCGGTGACGACCATGGTCTTGCCCGCACCCGTCTCGCCGGTGATCACGTTCATCCCGTCGGTGAGCGGCAGAGTGGTGTCCTCGATGACGCCGAGGCCGGTGATGCGCAGCTCTTCCAGCACGCCACCAGACAGTAGTAGCGCGGTCCGGCGCTTGGCCACCCGACGTGCCCCGATCTAGGAGGCTGGATGGTCAGGTGCGGCTGCCGCGCCACCCGTCGACCGGCAGCTCGAACTTCGCCACCAGCCGATCTGTGAACGGTTCCTCCCGTAAGCGGACGATCCGGACCGGCAGCGCGCCCCGCCGCACCGTGACGCGCGCGCCCGGCGGCAGGTCGAAGACGCGCCGCCCGTCGCAGCAGAGCGCCGCGAACGTGGTGTACGGGTCCACGTCGATCACGAAGGTCGAGGTGGGCGCGGTCACCAACGGGCGGCTGAAGAGCGCGTGCGCGCTGATCGGCACCAGCAACAGCGCCTCCAGCTCGGGCCACACCACCGGCCCGCCGGCCGAGAACGCGTACGCCGTCGAGCCGGTCGGCGTCGCGCAGATCACGCCGTCGCACCCGTAGCGGGACAGCGGCCGCCCGTCCACGTCGACGAGCAGCTCCAGCATGTGCGCCCGCTGTCCCTTCTCGACACTCACCTCGTTGAGCGCCCAGGACTCGGCGATCCGCTCACCGTCCACTTCGGCCACCACGTCGAGGGTGATCCGGGAGTCCACTGTGTACGCACGTGCCACCACGTCGCGTACCGCCTGGTCGAGATCGCGGATCTCCGCCTCGGCCAGGAAACCGACCCGGCCGAGGTTGATGCCGAGCAGCGGAGCGGCCACCGGGCGGGCCAACTCGGCCGCCCGCAGGAACGTCCCGTCGCCGCCCAGCGCGAACACGATCTCCACACCGGCCGCCGCCGCCAGCCCGCTCACCGGCTTGACCTCGGGCAGGTCGAGATCGGCCGCCTCCTCGGCCACCACACGCACCTCGAAGCCGGCCGCGATCAGGTCGGCCGCCACGGTGCGCGCGTGCGCGGTGCTGTCCTGCCGCCCGGTGTGCGTGACCAGCAACGCCGCCCGGCCGGGCGCCTCCCCGGAAGGCATGTTCACGCCCCCACCACCGCCCGTACCCGCGCCGCGTCGACCTCGGGCGCGTCGCGGCGCAGCCACAGGAAGAACTCGACGTTGCCGCTCGGCCCGGGCAGCGGGCTGGCCGCCACACCGGCCACGCCGAGCCCCTCGGCCCGCGCGGCCTCGGCCACGTCGAGCACGGCCTCCGCGCGCAGCGCCGGCTCGCGGACGACGCCGCCGGCACCGACCCGCTCCTTGCCTACCTCGAACTGCGGCTTGACCATGAGCGCGAGGTCACCGTCGACGGCGGTGCAGCCGGCCAGGGCCGGCAGCACCAGGCGCAGCGAGATGAACGACAGGTCGGCCACCGTCAGCCCCACCGGTCCGCCGATCATCTCCGCGGTGAGGGTACGGACATTGGTGCGCTCCAGCACGGTGACCCGTGGATCGTTGCGCAGCGCCCACGCGAGCTGCCCGTAGCCGACGTCGACCGCCACCACCTCGGCCGCGCCCGTGCGCAGCAGCACGTCGGTGAAGCCCCCGGTCGACGCGCCCGCGTCCAGGCACCGCCGCCCCGACACCTCCAGCCCTTCGGGGCCGAAGGCGGCCAGCGCGCCGGCGAGCTTGTGGCCGCCACGGGAGACGTACTCCACCGTGTCGCCCACGACCCGCACCGCATCGGCCGGGTCGACCATGGCCGCCGGCTTGCGGGCCGGTACGCCACGCACCCGCACCCGACCCGCCTCGACCAGCTCGGCCGCCTGCTCGCGGGAACGGGCCAGCCCTCGGCGGACCAGCTCCGCGTCGAGGCGGGCGCGGCGTGCCATCGATCAGGCCTGGTCGATGGTGGCGAGCGTCTCCTGGAGCGTGGAGTGCGCGGCCTCGTACTCGGCGATCTGGTCGCGGGGCGGCAGGTCGGCGGCGTTGGCCAGCGCCTGGATCACCGCGTCGACGGCGGGGTGACCCGAGCCACCACCCTCCACCTCGCCCACCGAAGGCTCCACAGTGGACGGCGGGGGCGCCGGCGGCCGGAAGGGCCCCGGCGTCGGCGGGCGGTACGGTCCCGGTACCGGATGCATCAGGCCTCACCCGCGGCGGGCGTGGCCTTCTTGGCGACGGTCTTGCGCGGCGCGGCGGTCTTCTTCGCCGGCGCCTTGGCGGCGGCGCTCCTGGCCGGGGCGGCCGGGCTCTCCTCGGGCGCCGGCTCGGCGGGCGTGACCTTCTTCGCGACCGTCTTCTTCGCCACGGCCTTCTTGGCCACGGCCTTCTTGGCCACGGCCTTCTTGGCCACCGTCTTGGCCGGAGCCGGGGCCGCCTTCTTGGCCACCGCCTTCTTCGCGACGGTCTTCTTCGCCACCACCCCGGTCGGGGTCGGAGCATCCGCGACCGGCGCGCCCTCCGCCACCGGGGCACTCTCGGCGACCGGCGCGGCGCCCGCGCGGGCCTGCCGCAGCTCCTCCTCCAGGTCGCGCACGCGGGCGGTCAGGTCGGCGACCTCCTCGGCGGTCGCGAGCCCCACCTTGCCGAGCGTGCGGTCAACCTCGAAGCGCACGATTTTGGAAAGCGCCTCCCGGTTGGCCAGGCTGGTGGAGACCAGGTCCTCGGCCAGCGCCTGAAGCTGGGCCGCGGTCACGCCGCCCTTGCCCACCAGCTTCTTGGCGACCTTCTGCGCCTTCTTCCTGGAGGCCTCCGTGAGCCCCAGGGCGAGCTCAAGGTACGCCTTCCACGCCTCCTGCATCCCGAATCCTTCCGCCTGCGCCCGATGTACAACGTCATACGCTACCGGGCGGTCGCGCCGCCCCCGTGCGGTACGGTGCGGTGGACCTGGTGTGGTGTCGATGGGAGGTTAGCGTGGCCACCGTGCAGGATTGCCGGGAGGCGCTGGAGAAGCTCGCCGAGCGCCTGGCGGCCAACGCCGCGGCCGCCCGCAAGCGTCTCGACCTCGACCGCACACTGGCCTGCCGCCTCTCCGACCTGGGCGTGGCCTTCCACGGTCGCCTCACCGGCGGGCAACTGCTCGACATCCAGGAGGGCGACGACAAGAGCGCCAAGATCGCTCTCACCACCACGAGCGACGACCTGGTCGCACTCGTACGCGGCGAGCTCGACTTCGCCCGCGCACTCGGCGCCCGGCGCGTCTCGATCAGCGCCAGCCCGTTCGACCTGCTGAAGCTCCGCAAGCTCCTCTAGGCGTCGCCGGCTGGCGCCGCGTTCGTGACCTTGGTCTGCCCCGCGCTACGGCGGGCGGCGCTCAGGCTGCCAGGCCCAGCGCGTGAAGCGCGTCGCGCGCGGCCGAGGTGTCGGGGGTGACCTTGGTGGCGTCGCCGCCCGACCAGGCCAGCCCGACCAGCAGCCGCAGCGCGTCGATCGCGGTGCCGTCGCCGGTCAGCCGGGGCCCGCCGCCGTCTTCCAGCCGCCAGCCCTCGACCTCGGCCGGCGGCACGCGCGCCGCGTCGGCGGTCTCGAAGAGCCCGCCCAGGTCCGCCGCCACGTACGTCGGCCGCCGCTCCGGCTCCGCCGCCAGCAGGTCGGCCGGCCCGTGCACGCCGGTGAGCACCAGCAGGCTATCCATGCCGGCCCGCACCGCGCCCTCGATGTCGGTGTCCAGGCGGTCGCCCACCACGAGCGGACGCACCGCGCCCACCCGCCGCGCCGCCGCCGCGAACAGCTCCGGCTCCGGCTTGCCAACTATCAGGTCGGGTTCCTGCCCCAGCGCCGTACGCAACGCCGCCACCAGCGAGCCATTTCCCGGCAGCGGCCCGCGCGGGCTGGGGAGCGTGCGGTCGGTGTTGGTGGCGACCCACCGCGCACCGCCACGGATCGCCACGGCCGCCTCGGCCAGGTCGGCCCAGCCCACCTGCGGCCCGTACCCCTGCACCACCGCGGCCGGCTTCTCCTCCGCCGCCGACACCGGCTCCAGCCCCGCGTCGCGCACCTCCGCGCGCAGCGCCTCGGCGCCGACCACCAGGACCTTCGACCCCGGCGGCAGCCGCTGTGCCAGCACGGCCGCCGACGCGCCCGCCGAGGTGAGCACTTCGCCAGCATCAGCGGGTACGCCCAGACCGGTCAACAGGTCGGCGACCTCAGGCGAGCGGCGCGAGGCGTTGTTCGTCGCGTACGCCAGCGGCACGCCAGCCCGGTGCAGCTCCCCCACGGCCTCGACCGCGCCCGCGATGGGCCGGTCGATCAGGTAGATCACGCCGTCGAGGTCGAAGATCACCAGGTCGTACGCGTCGACCAGCCGCTCGCTCACGCCCGCGACCCGCCGTCGCCGGTCTGGCCGGCCGGCTCGCCGCCCTCATCCCGGCGCCCGTTTGCGTGCGCGCCCGCCGCGCGGGTCTCCTCGTCCGGCCCCCGGTCGGCGCTGTCGCCGGCCTGGCCGCTCGCCGCGCGGGCCGCTTCGTCGGCGCGGGCCTCGACCTCGCGCGCGAGGTCTTCGTCCGGCTCGTCGGCCGTCTCCGGCTCGCCTGCCGTCGCGGGCGTGTCGACGCTCGCGCGAGCGTCGTCGAGCGCGCCCGGCTCGTCGCCCTCGTCGTCAGCGTCCCGGTCGTCGCCGTCTTGGTCGTCGCCGTCGAGGTCGTCTTCGGCGCGGGCGTCGGCGTCCCGGTCGTCGTCGGCATCCTCGTCGTCGTAGTCGTCTTCGTCGTCTTCGTCGCCGTCGAACTCGTCGTCGACCTCGTAGCCGTCTTCGTCGTCGAGATCGTCGTCGTCACCGCGACCGTCGCCGGCGCGGCGGGCGGCGGCCTCGTCGCCCCGCTCGTCGCCCTCCCCCTCGGCGAACTCGTCCGCCTCCAGGTCGGTCTTCTCGTCGCCCTCCAGGACCACGCCGTCGAGCTCGAGCAGCCGCTCGGCCGCGTCGGTGGTCGCCTCGGGGTCGGCGTCGGCCGCCCGCGCGAACCACTCCCGCGCCTCCTCGCGCCGCTCGACCGCGAGCAGCGCGTCCGCGTACGCGTACCGCAGCCGCCCGGCCCAGGGCTCGTCGGCGTCACCGGCCAGCTCGCGCACCTGCAGCATCGCCACGGCCGCGTCCTTCTGCCCCATGTCGCCCCGTGCGCCGGCCGCCACGATGAGCAGCTCGATCGCCTCGGCGGGCCCGAGCGCGGCCTTGTCGGCGGCACGGTAGATGTCGACCGCCCGCTCCGGCCGCCCCAACGCCCGCTCGCAGTCGGCGAGCACCGCGAGGTGGGTCTGCTTGCCGCTCATCCGGTGGTACGTGCGCAGCTCAGCGATCGCGGTCTGCCACTGCCCCGCGGCGTACGCGGCGAGCCCGACCGCCTCACGCACCACCCCGATCCGGGACGCGAGCCGCCGCGCCGCGAGCGCGTGGGCCATCGCCTCCTCGGCATCCTCGTCGATCAGCTGGCCGGCCGCGACGAGGTGGCGAGCCACCGTGTCGGCTATCGGACGCGCGAGCGACAACAGCTCGGCGCGCACCTCGTTGTCGAGATCGGTGGCCGCGATCTCGTCGGGGATCGCCGGCGCCGCCGGACGACCGCCCCGCTCCTGGCTCTCCCCGCCGGGCGCCTCCCGCCGGTCGTATCGCCGGTCGTATCGCCGGTCGCCCGCCTCGGCGCCCTCGCGCCCGCGGTCACGCTCGGCGCGGTCGCGGTCGGACCACCGCTCACCGCCCGGCCGGCGCCCCGGGCTGCGGTCCTCGAACGTCCGCCTCGGCTGCCCCTCCCGGAAGCCCTCGCGCGGACCGCGCCCGCCATCCCGATCGCCGTAGCCGCCGCGGTATCCGCCCTGCTGGTAGCCGCCCGTGCGGCGCTCGCCCCGGTCGTCGCCACCGCGCCGGTAGCCGCCCTCGCGCGGGCCACGGTCGGCGAAGCCACGCCCACCGCGGTCATCACGCCCGCCGCCGCGCTGACCCCGGTCGTCGCGACCGCCCGCGAAGCCACGGCCACCGCGGTCGTCCCGCCGGAAGTCGCGCCCGCCACGGTCGTCGCGCGGGCCACGGTCGCGGTCGCCCCCGAAGCCTTCACGCGGCCCCCGGTCGCCCGAGAAACCGCGCCCGCCACGGTCGTCGCGGTCGTCGCGACCGCCCGTGTAGCCCTCGCGTGGGCCCCGGTCGCCGGAGAAGCCACGGGGCCCGCGGTCGTCACGGCCACCGGAGAAGTCACGGCCCCGACGCTCGTCGCGCCCACCTGGGTAGCCGCCGCGCGCTCCCCGGTCGCGTCCACCCCGGTCGTCACCGTCACGGCCGTAGCCGCCGCTCACCCGGCGGTAGCCACCGTCGCGCGGCTCCTGCTCGTCACGCCGGTAGCCGCCGCCCTCGCGGTCGCCGCCTCGGTAGCCGCCCTCGCGACCGCCGCCACCGAAGTCACGGTCGCGCGGGCCACGCCCGCCGTCCCGGAACTCGCGCGGACCGCGCCCACCGTCGCGGAAGTCACCGTCGCGGCCGCCGCCCTGGCGCGAGCCGCCGTAGCCACCGCCGCCGCCGCCGAAGCCACCGCCCCGCTTCGCGCCACGGTCGCCGCGCTCACCGCGGTCGCGCGGGCCGCCGTAGCCGCCCTCGCGCGGACCCCGGCCGCCGAAACCGCCCTCCCGGCCGCCGCCGTCGCGCGGACCCCGGCCGTAGCCGCCCTCGCGCTGACCGCGGTAGTCACCGTCACGACCGCCGCCCTCACGGGGACCCCGGCCACCGCCGGCGAAGCCGCCCTCACGGGCGGAACCGCCGCGGAAGCCGCCGCCCCGGGACCCTTCGCCGTATCCGCCGCGCGGGCTCCCCCGGAAGCCACCGCCGCGCGGCCCGCCCCGGTCGTCGCCGTCGCGCCGGTAGCCGCCCTCGCGGTCACCGCCGCCCTGGCGCGAACCCGAGTCGCGGTAGCCGTCGCGCGGCCCACGGCCGTAGCCGCCGCCCTCACGCGGGCGCCCGGCTCGGTCGTCGTAGCGGCCGCCCTCGCGCGGGCCACCACGGTCGCCGCCGTAGCCGCCGCGCCGATCGCCGTAGCCCTGGTCACCGCGGTCGTAACGCTCACCGCCGCGCCGGCCACGACCCTCGTCGTCGCGGTCGCCGTCTCGCGGTGCGTCGCCGCGCGGTCCTGGACTCACGGTTCCATCCTCCCTGAACGCAATGAAGGCCACCCCGGCGGGGTGGCCTTCATTAAAGAAGTCCGGCGGTGTCCTACTCTCCCACACCCTCACGAGTGCAGTACCATCGGCG
>NZ_JBHLUH010000047.1:0-116527 GCF_042433955.1 Phytohabitans kaempferiae
ACCAAGCCACAGACCGGAAATCATCACCAGTCACCCAGAAGTGACAAAGCACTACTACGACGCCGGGCACTTCCTCCTGGAAACCCACGCCACCGAGGTCGCCGACCTCCTGGTCACCTTCACCCACGACGCCTTCGACCGCGCGGAGGTCGCCGCATGACCTCGCCGACATTGACGGTCAAGCCTCTGACACCGGACTGCTGGGATGACTTCGAAACCGTCATGGGCGACCGGGGCGGTGCTCGTGGCTGCTGGTGCATGCACTGGCGGCTGAGCATCAATGAGTTCATGGAGAACAAGGGCGAAGGCAACAAGGCCGCCATGCGCGCCCTTGCCAAGCGCGATACGCCACCGGGAGTCGTCGGGTATCTCGATGGCGAGCCGGTGGCGTGGTGCGGCTTCGGTGACCGCGCGGACTTTACGCGCATGCAGCGCTCGACGCTGCTGAAACCGGTCGACGACGAGCCGGTGGTTTCGCTGACCTGCGTGTTGATCAAGAAAGACCACCGCAACGAAGGGTTGTTGGCGACATGGATCGCCGCGGTGTGCGACTACCTCGCTGAGACCTCCCAGATCCGCACCGTCGAGGCCTACCCGGTCGAACCTGGCGACGGGCGCAGAGCGGGACCAGACACGGCGATGACCGGCATCGCCAGCGCCTTCTCCGATGCCGGGTTCACCGAGATCACCCGACCCAAGCAGGACCGCCCCATCATGAGGTACCAGCTGCCGTGACCACCACCACGGCCTGGGTCGACGAACACTTCGTCGCCGGGGACGTCGCGCTCGACTTCGCCAACACCGTCTACCGTCGCTGGCCCGAACTCGGCGCCGACCTGTTGACCGATGCCGAGGCGCTCACCACCTGGCTCACCCGCACACGCCTACTGCCTGCCGACGGCGACCTCGGCGACGTGGTCACTCCGACCGCCCTGGAGGATGCCCGAACGCTACGAGCGCTGCTCTGGACGGCCTTCGATGCCCAGAGGGACGGCCACACGATGTCCGCACACGCCCTCACAGGCTTGCTCGACACCGCACGCCACGGCATCGCCAACGTCGCCGTGAAGGCTGACGGTTCCATGACCGCACGGGGCGTTGACGGAGCGTTCACGGTGCTGGCGTTGCGTGCGATCACGCTGATCCTCGACCCGCCACCGCGGGCCGTGCGGGCTTGTGATCGGTGCGGCTGGTTCTTCATCGACTCCTCACGCGGCCGTCGCCGCCGCTGGTGCAGCATGAAGACCTGCGGAAACCAGGCCAAAGCCGCCCGGTACCGCGGCGCCCATCCCTGATCAGCACCCCCCGGCACCTGGCACGCACCGCGTTGGCCGAGCAAAGGAGACTCAATGTCCGGTGGCGGCCCTCAAGTGCCGGCGGGTACTGGCGAGCCAGATCCCGGTCACCATGACGGCCACAGCGGCCACCTCGATGACGATGCGCACCCCGCCGAAAGAGAGCTTCTCCTCGAAGGCGAGCACCCCGATCAGCACGCTGGCGGCCGGGTCGACAAGCGTCAGCGCGGTCAGTGGGGCGGCCAGCCGCCCGCTCTGGAAGGCGTTGGCGGTGAGCGCCAGCGCACCGATCGCGACCGGGATCAGGGCGTAGAGGTGCCAGCTGGTCAGTACCGAGGCGGGGTTTTCGCTGAGCATCGTGGTAATCGGTTTCAGCAGGGACGCGAGCATCGCGTAGAACAGGCCGGTGGCAACGCCGAGCACGCCGCCTCGCGCGGCACCGGTGGTACGGGTCGAGACGATCAGGCAGATGGCAGTCGCGGCGCCGGCCGCGGCCCCGACGCCGAGCCAGGCCCCGACGGACGGGTCGGTGACGCCCGATCCAGGCTGCGCCGTGGCGAGAAAGGCCGTCAGCCCGGCGAGCCCGAGCGCGGCCGCGATCAGGTCACGCACGTGCGGCCGGGTCCGAGCCATCGCCGACTCGATCGGGATCGCGAAGAACAGGCCACTGGCGAGCAGCGGCTGCACCAGCGCGAGCGCGCCGAAGCCCAGCGCCAGCGCCTGAAGCGCGGTGCCGACCAGGTCGGGCACCCAGCCGAAGAGCCACAGCGGGCGGTGTAGAAGGATGATCAGCAGGCCGGGATCAGGCGCCCGCCGGTGTCGCTCCCGCTTCGCCGCCCGTTGCTGGAGCGCGGAGCTCAACCCGGTGCATATGGCCGAGCCCAACGCGAACAGGGCCGCTATCAGCGGCACGGCGCGACTCCACGCCAGTGTTCACGCAGCGGCCCGACCTGTAGCCCGCGCTCGGCGCAGTGGTCGAGCAGCTGGGGCAGAGCGGCCAGGCCAAACCGCCAGGAGCCGGAGACGAAGGTACCGCCGGAGTCGTGCAGCAGTACGGTGGCGCCGCCGGTGAGCCCGACGGTCAGCATGTCGCAGACCGAGCCGGGCGTGGCCGACCGGGTCCACTCCTTGCCCCAGCGGGTCCACAGCACCGGCGTCAGCTCCAGCTTCCGGGCCGCCAGCAGCGCCGGCAGGCTGAGGATGCCGTGCGGCGGGCGGAAGAAGCGCGGCCGGGTGCCGGTGGTCTCGGCGATCAGCGTGTGTGCCCTGGCCAGCTCGTCGTATGTCGCGGCCGGCCGCTCCAGCAGCAGGTTGCGGTGTGCCCACCCGTGCACCCCCACCTCGTGACCGGCGGCCACCAGGTCCCGACCGAGTTCGGGTCTGCGCGCCAGCATCGAGCCGAGCAGGAAGAACGTCGCGCGTACGCCGCGCGTGCCGAGCGCCTCGAGGAAGTGTGGCGTCGAGGCCGGGTGCGGCCCGTCGTCGAAGGTGAGCGCCACGTGATCGGGATCGCCGAGCCCGGCCAGGCGCGGGAAGAGGCTGATCCGCAGCCGGGTCAGTACGGTCAGTGCCGGCGCGCAGTGCACCGCCGCCGCGAGCCCCGCGGCGGCGGTCAACCTGGCCGCGCCGATGCCAGATACGCCGATCATCGGGCGAGGTCGGGCGGCGACGACCGCTTGGGCTCAAAGCTCACGGCTGGCCGGGCCCCTCTTGGCGGCCTCGGCGATCAGGGTCGCCGGGTCCGCCTCGAAGAGGGCCAGTCCGGCCTCCCGCTGCCGCTCGCCGCGGGCGCCCTCGATGAGTTCCAGGAGTATTGGTCCGAGCGCCTCGCGCTGACGTACCCAAGCCACCACGCCCGCCTCCGCCATCGTCGCGGCGTTCACCTTGCCGTGCCCAGGGATCGGGCGGTACGTGGCGACCGGCAGGCCGCACGCCAAGCCTTCGAGCGCGGTCAGGCCGCCGGCGTTCTCGACCAGGACGTCCACGGCGTGCATGAGCGGGACCATGTCCTCCACCCAGCCGAGCGGATGGCCGATCTGCCGCCGCTTCAGGCGCCGGTACATCGCGGTATTGCGGGCGCAGACGACGACCGGGATCGCCACCCCGCTACGGTCGACGTCCTCCGCCGCCGCTATCACGTCGCCCACCCCCCACGATCCGGCCACGAGCAGCGCGAGCCGCCCTTCGGCGGGCAGCCCGAACTGCACTCGCGCCTGCTGTTTCGCCTCGGCCGAGCCCGGCTGAAACCGCTTCGAGACCAGCCGCCCGGCCAGCCGTACGTCCGTGGCGCCGTACCGGTGGGCCTGTGCCCGGGTCGTCTCGTGCACCGCACAGTGGATGTCCACCCCCGGTGACACCCAGCTCGGGTACACGCCGAAATCGGTGAGGTAAGTGATCAGCGGCGCCTCCAGGTCTCCGCGGACGCGCAGCGGCCCGAGGATCTGGCTCGCGATGGGGAAGGTGGACACGACCGCCCTGGTGTCCGGCGGCACCAGTCGCAGGAACTGCCGCCGCAGCGGGCGCAGTATCGACCGTGTGGCGGACGCGGCGCCGGGGAAGTGCTCGCCGGTGGTGAACAACGCGTCGTAGGTCCACGGCACGTTGCTCAGCAAGCCGTGGTAGAGACGCAGGAGCAGCCGCCCCGACCGCCACGGGAAGACCTCGACGAGATCCCAGCAGTCCACCTGGAAGCCCCGCTCCTGCAGGCGGCGCGTCAGCTCTCGGGCGGCACCTGCGTGCCCTGCGCCGACCGCCGCCGTGAAGATCACGATCCGGGGCTCCCGCTCGCCGTTCTCCGCCCCGCCGAGCGGTGGCCGCCGCGCTTCGCCGCGCTCCGCCGCGCCGATCGGTGGCTTGCGCGTCGCGCCGCGCTGGGCCGCGACGCCACGCATCTCGCACTCGTCGTGGATCATCTCGGACAGCCCGTACCGGGGCCGCCAGCCGAGTTCGCGGCGGATCTTGTCGATCGAGCCGATCACCTTCGGGGGGTCGCCTGGACGCCGTCCGCCGTGCAGTTCCACGAAGTCGATTCCGGTACTCCATCGGATCGTGTCCAGCACCTCCCCGACCGAGTAGCCCACGCCGGACCCGACGTTGTAGACGGCGTCGCGGGCCCCGCCCTCCAGCGCCTCCACCGCGGCGACGTGCGCCGAGGCCACGTCGCGAACGTGTACGTAGTCCCGGACGCAGGAGCCGTCCGGGGTCGGGTAGTCGTGGCCGAACACGGTCGGGGACTCGCCGCGGGCGACCGCCTCGACGGCCAGCGGTACCAGGCCGGTGCCGGTACGCCTGCGGGCATGGGCGGGCCTGTCGGCGGCACCGGCCCAGGCCCCGGCGACGTTGAAGTAGCGCAGGATGACGCAGCTGAGGCTGCCCGCGCGGGCCGCGTCGGCGACGACCCACTCGCTGGCCAGCTTCGTCGCGCCGTAGGGGTTCATCGGCCGTGGTACCGCGTCCTCTTCGATCGTCTCGGCTTCCTGCGCCCCGTAGACCGCGGCGCTGGAGGAGAGCACGATCTGGCGTACCCCGATCTCCACCATCGCCTCCACCAGCGTCAGCGTGCCGGCGACGTTCTGCCGGTAGTACGCCAGCGGCCGGGCCACCGACTCCGCGACCGACTTGCGCCCGGCGAGGTGGACCACCCCGGTGACCGCGTACGTGGACAGCGCCCGGCGGACGGCGGCGGGATCGGTCACCGACGCGCACACCAGCGGCACCTCGGCCGGCAGCACGGCGGGGTCGCCGGTGGACAGGTCGTCGAGCACCACCACCCGGTGGCGGGCGTCGAGCAGACCCCGCACGACGGCACCGCCGATGTATCCAGCCCCTCCGGTCACCAACCATGCCATGGCGGCCGATTACCCCTCTATGCCCGGTCAAATCCCAAATATGGTGGTACTCCGCGGCGGCGCGCCAGCGAACCGCGCCGCAACTGGACGCATGCGCCGCGAGCTGGGTTCTGCCTGATTCCCACACAGGGCTTCGCGCATGTTCGGCCATTGAGCAGATCATGGCTTGGATTGACACTTATCGAATCCCGAGAGAGGATCGGCCCTGGTCGCTTCGCGTCACCGGGCGGGACGTGACGGCACTCTGCCGTGCCGGCGGGCCTCCGCTGGCCCTTCCCCCGGAGGAGACACCATGCACCGACGACCACCCCGTACCAGGCTGATCGCCGCGGCCCTCGCCACCGCGCTGACCGGCGCCGCCGCGGTCGCCACCGCCACCACCGGACAGGTCCTGAGCCGCCGAGCGCACCGCGCCAGCGACCGCGGCCCCCGCTCGGGCACGATGATCAGGTGAATATCGACGAGCGCGCGCTAGCCGAGTTCTGCGATCAGGTCGTCCCGTTGCTTGACGAACGCCAGACCAGACTGGTGCTCGGCGCACTGGCCGACGCCCTCGGCCGTGGCGGCAACAGCGCGGTCTCTCGGGCCTCGGGGCTGTCCCGAAACACCTTGGCCAGTGGCACCCGGGAGGTGCGGTCGGAGGCCGCGCCGTCGCTGCGGGTCCGCCGCCCGGGCGGCGGGCGCCGTCGCGCGGAGGTCAGGGACACCGAACTCATCGCCGACCTCGTCGCGGTGCTCGACGAGTTGGACCCGCCGCCCGTACCGGCACCTCCGATCCGGTGGACCACTCGGTCGACCCGTGAGCTGATCGCCGCGCTGCCGGGAGGACCACGGCGAGTCGCTCCCACGACCCTGGTTCGGTTGCTGCGCTTCCTCGGGTTCTGGGTCGTCACCAGCCCCGGCTCCGCCGGCCCGGCGCGCCGCTCCGCGGTGACCGGGCGCATGACCGACCTGGTGCGGACTCTGGAGTCCTTGGATCCCGAGACGACGGCGATTTCCGTCCGAGTCGAACGTCAGCAATGGCTGGACGATGACGAGCGGCTGCTGGAGGTACCCGACGAGCCGCCGTATGGGCGGATCAGGCTACGTGACTTCGCCGTGCTGGACACCGCGGTCCCGCTCCCCTACGGAGTCTTCGACATCGGCGTGAACGATCAGTGGAGGCCGCAGCCGGACCCGGACCTGTCGGTGACGGCCGCCGCTGTTCGGGCTTTCTGGTCCAGCCCGGATCTGGATCGGTCCGGCTCCCCCAGGCGGCTGCTGGTCATCGTGCCGGAGATCAGGCAGCGCGGCCGGCGACCCGAGGCTGGTCCGTCGCTGGCGGCTGCCCTGTCCGCCGAGTTCGCCGTCGAGGTCGAGGTGACCGAGATCCCGGTCTGCACGTGGCGCTGGTCGCATGTCGGACAACGGCTGTTCTGGCTCGTAACCGCCAACGACCGGGGAAGGCCGCTGGCCACGACACGCGCCACGGTAGAGGTGCCGGCTCTGCGGCCCTGATGAACTGCTCACATTGTTCTTGGACAAACTTTACAGCCGATACTCACATGGACTAGAGAGTAAGGGTGCCCTTACCTAAGTTGCCGGTAGCCTGTCGCCGCGTGGCGGCCGCGGCCCTGCTGTTCTCCGCCCTTACCGCGTTCACGGCGTGCGCCGACAGCGGCTCCACGACCCAGAGCTCTGATTCGCCAACGCCCGCCAACGCCGAGGCTGCCCGCGCCGCCGGCATCGGCCCCGCGGTCCCACTCGACGGCACCCCCGGCTTCGCCGAGATCGTCGCCGGCTACGCGGGGTTCGGAACCGACGCCGCGCCGGGACAGTTCCCGCGGACCGTGACCCACGCCGGCGGCAAGACCACGCTGGAAGCGCGGCCGACCAGAGTGGTCACGCTGGACAGCGCCGAACGGGACGCCCTGCTGGCACTTGGCCTGATGCCGGTCGGCGTCACCGACGGGGTCAACGACCCGCCGGCGGTGGCCGACGTGCCGCGCGTTGGTGGCATCGAGGCGCCCAGCCTGGACGCGATCCTGGCGCTGAAGCCCGACCTGATCCTCACCAACGAGAACCGCAGCGGCGACATCTACGACCAGCTCACCAAGATCGCGCCGACCGTGATGAGCGTGCAGACCGGCGTTACCTGGAAGCAGAACTTCGAACTCTTCACCGCCGCCCTGGGCGCCGAGGAGCAGGCGCGGCGGGTCACCGCCGACTACGAGGATCGCGCCGCCGAGGTCGCCGCCCTGCTGGGTGACGAACCTCCGACGATCTCGGTGGTCCGGGTGCGCAGTGAGCAGATCCGGCTTTACCAGCGGTCCAGCTACTCCGGTTCGATCCTCGACGGCGTCGGAGTGCCCCGCCCGAAGGAGTCCAACTACGACGCCAACTTCGTCGAGCTCAGCCCGGAGCGGCTACAGGCCGCCGACGCCGACATCGTGCTGGTCGCGATGGACGATTCGTTGGACCAGGCTCAGGTCGACGAGTTCCTCTCGCAGCCGTTGTGGAAGACGCTGAACGCGCACCGCAAGGGCCAGCTCCACCAGGTCGACAGCACGTACTGGATCGCCGGTGGCGGCTACCAGGGCGCCTTCGCGATCCTGGACGACCTCAAGCGGATCCTCGCCGGGTACCCGCGCTGACCCGCCGGAGAGTGGGCGGGCTACTGCCGGCGCTGTGCGCGCTGGCGGTGCTCGCCCTCGCCAGTCTGCTGGTGGGATCGGTGCCCATACCTGTGGCCGATGCCGTGGCGTCGATCGTGGCATTCGATCCGGCGGACGCTGAGCACATCATCGTGCGCGACATGCGGGTCCCGCGAACGCTGCTGGCCGTCCTGGTCGGAGGCGCGCTGGGTCTGGCGGGGGCGCTCATCCAGGCACTCACTCGCAACCCTCTCGCCGGGCCGGGCATCCTGGGCGTCAACGCCGGAGCCGCGTTCGCCGTGGTGCTGGTGATCTCCATTTTCGGGGTCACCAGCCTGAGCGCGTACGTGTGGGCGGCATTCGCTGGCGCACTGGTCGCTGCCGCCGCGGTCTACGGGCTGAGCACGATCGGCCGTGGCGGCGCCGATCCGGTACGGATGGTGCTGTCCGGGGTCGCCGTCGGAGCCGTCCTCACCGGACTCACGTCCACCATCACCTTGGTCGACGAGACCGTCTTCGACCACTTCCGGTACTGGGCGGTGGGAAGCCTGGCCGGGCGAGACATCGACGTGGTCCGGCACGTGATCGTGTTCGTGGTCTGTGGCATCGTGCTGGCGCTCGCCCTGGCCGGAAACCTCAACGCGCTCGCCCTCGGCGAAGAGCTGGCCACCGCCCAGGGAGCTCGGGTCGGCCGGACCCGAGCCCTCGGGGTGCTGGCGGTCACCGCGCTGTGTGGAAGCGCCACCGCGGCGGTCGGGCCGATCGGCTTCGTCGGCCTGGTCGTGCCGCACATCGCCCGGTGGATCTGCGGACCCGACCAGCGGTGGATCCTCACGTACAGCCTGCTGCTGGGGCCGACCCTGACCCTGGCCGCCGACATCGTGGCCCGGACGATCGTCGTTCCCGCCGAGCTGCCGGCCGGCGTGGTGACCGCGTTCTTCGGCGCACCGGTTCTGATAGCCCTGGTCCGCCGCACGAAGCTGAGCCAGCTGTGAATCGGCGTCGACGGGCTCCCGGAGTCACCAGCGGATCCGAACCCGGCGGGGCGGGCGCGCCGAGCGCTCTCCCCCGCGGCACCATGGTGTTCCGGCCGGGGCCGCTATCGCTTCGGTGGCATCGGCGGACGGCGGTGGCCACGGGGGCTCTGATGGTCGTGGCCGCCGCGGTCGGCTGCTACTCGCTGACCGTCGGCGAGTTCACCGTGCCGGTACGCGAGGTGATAGGTGTGCTGGCCGGAAACACCTCCTCCGACGCCCACCTGGTCGTCATGGAGTGGCGGCTTCCCCGGGCGATCCTCGCCATCGTCGTCGGCGCCTGTCTTGGCATCGGCGGCGCGATCTTCCAGTCACTCTCCAAGAACCCGCTGGGCTCGCCCGACATCGTCGGTTTCAACGTCGGCGCTGCCACCGGGGCGCTGGTGGCCGTTCTGGTGCTGGACGCCGGCTACTACGAGCGGGCCGTCGGCGCACTCATCGGCGGAATCATCGCGGGAGCCGCCGTCTACACCCTCGCCTACAAGCGCGGCATCCACGGCTTCCGCCTGGTGCTGGTGGGGATCGCGGTCGGCTCGCTGCTGTCGTCGGTCAACGCGTACCTGATCGTCAAAGCAGACCTCACCCGCGCGATGTCAGCCGCGACCTGGCAGGCCGGTTCGCTCTACGGGCTCACCGAAGACCACCTGTGGCCCGTGCTGATCACGTTCCTGGTGCTCCTGCCTGTGGCGCTCGCGCTGAGCCGGCCGATGCGAATCCTGGAAATGGGCGACGACACCGCCCGCAGCCTCGGCGTCAGCCACGAACGGGTCCGGCTCGCCCTCGTCGGATGCGCCCTCGCGATGACGGCCGCGGCCACCGCCATCGCCGGTCCGATCGCGTTCGTGGCGCTCGCCGCGCCGCAGCTAGCCCGCCGAGTGGCCCGGACACCCGGGATCGCCGTCCTGCCCTCGGCGGCCATGGGCGCCGTACTGCTCTCTGTCAGCGACCTCCTCGCCCGGCGGCTGTTCGCCCCGGCCGAGGTCCCGGTCGGCGCGGTGACCATCTGCCTCGGCGGCGGCTACCTGGTCTGGCTGCTCGCCCGGGAACGACACCGTGGAAGAAGCTGAGGCCAGGGCGACGAGTGTCCACAGGACGTCGACGATCAGGATGACGGCCCAAACCTTTGGTAACGCCATATCCGAGCCTGCGTTTGCCAGCGGCTGCCAAACCCTGAACACACTCGCGGATCGGCTTCCCGGCCACCGTCGGAGCAGCTCAGTAGGCTGTTTTCCGTGGTAGCGCCGCATGGGCCCGGGGTAGCCGAGCTCGAACTGGACGAACAAGGCCGACCCTCGCGGCCGGTGCGCGTCCTCGACCTCGACGCGCTCTCGCCCGATCAGGTCGACGAGGCCGTCGAGGCGGCCATGCCCGGCGCGCCGGCGCTGGTCGGGGTCACCCGCGTCCAACCCGCCGAGTCGGCCGGCCCCTTGCTGGAGGCGCTCACCTGCACGCTGGTCGCCGTGCCCGGCCTGACCGATCGCGACCTCCCCCGCACCTGCGTCGCGGTGCCCGACCTGGACCGGGCCGTCGCCGCCCTGCGCGGCACCGCCGAGTCCTCGCCGTACGCCACGCTCGCCCTGGTCGGCCTGCTCCGGCTGACCGCCGGGGCAGGAGTCGCCGACGGGCTGGTCGCGGAGTCGCTGGCCTACTCGATGCTGCTGGCCGGACCGGAGTTTCTGGCCTGGCGCGAGCGCACCCCGAGGCGGGCCGTCCCGCCTGGCGACGAGCCCGTCCGGCTGTCCCGGGTCGGCGACACGCTGCGTGTCGTGTTGAGCCGGCCGGACCGGCACAACGCCTTCGACCGCGGGATCCGGGACGGCCTCGTCGAGGCGATGCGGCTGTGCGAGCTCGACGACTCGATCACCGCCGTCGAGCTCTCCGGCGCCGGGCGCTCCTTCTCCAGCGGTGGCGATCTCGACGAGTTCGGCACCACCCCGAACGTGGCCGCCGCCCACCTGATCCGGCTGCGGCAGAGCGCGGGCTACGCGGTGCACCGGGTGGCGGATCGGGTCCGGGCGGTCGTGCACGGCTCCTGCATCGGCGCCGGCATCGAGGTCCCCGCCTTCGCCAGTCGCCTCGACGCCAGCGACGACGCGCGCTTCCAACTTCCCGAGCTGCGCATGGGCCTGGTGCCCGGTGCCGGCGGGACGGTGAGCATCACCCGGCGGATCGGCCGTTGGCGCACCGCCTACCTCGCGCTGCTCGCCGAGCCGGTAAGCGTGACGACAGCTCTCGCGTGGGGCTTGGTGGACTCGCGTGTCTGAGGTGCGGCCCCGCCCGCTGACCGGGCTCCGGTTTGACGTCGCCGGTGCCGGCCCTGCCGCGGTCCGTGCCCACGACCTGCTCGGCTTTCTTGGCGCGGCGTCGGATGCCGGCTCCGGCCGCACCATCGACCTCGCCGGGACGCCGTCGCCGCTCGCGGACTGGGCCGCCTCCGGCGCCATGGCACTCACCGGCCGCGCGGACGGTCCGGCGCTCGTCGCGCCGGGCGAGCCGGCGACAGCGGTACGCGCGGCGCTCGCGGTCTTCGCCGGGCTGACCCTCGCCCGCACCGGCCGGGAGCCCGACCTGCCGGGGCCGGGGCTGCTCGCGGAGCGGGCCGCCATCGCCGGCTTCACCAGACAGGGCCCGCTATCCTGCGGCGGCGCCTTCCGGATGTTGTCCACAGTAGACGGATGGCTCGGCATCTCGCTCCCCCGCGCCGGCGACCTCGACCTCGTGCCGGCGTTGACCGAGGGCGGGACGGGTAGGGACCCGTGGGCCGACGTGGCGGACTGGGCCCGGCGGGGCGGGGCCGCCGCGGCGGCCGACCGAGCCCAGTTGCTCGGCATCGGGGCGGCCGCGGTACCCGCCGGGAGCCCGGACGACGAACAGTTGCGCCACCGCAGGCAGATCGCCGGCTCCGACCGTACCGCCGCGATTTTCACCCGGGGCGGACCGCGCGCCGGCCGCGGCGCGCCCCTGGTCCTGGACCTCACCTCGCTGTGGGCGGGGCCGCTCTGCGCGCACCTGCTCGGTCTCGCGGGGGCCGAGGTGGTGAAGGTGGAGGGAGTACGGCGTCCGGACGGCGCGCGTTCCGGGCCGCGCGCCTTCTTCGACCTGCTGCACGCGGGCCATGCCGCGGTGGCGCTGGACCTGACCGAGCCGGGCGGCGTGGCGACGCTCAAGGCGCTGGTGGGGCGCGCCGACATGGTGCTGGAGGCGTCGCGGCCCCGGGCGATGCGGCAGTTGGGGATCGACGCCGAGCAGGTCGTCGCCAACGGGACGAGCTGGGTCTCGATCACGGCGTACGGCCGGACCGGGCCCTGGCAGCACCGGGTCGGCTTCGGCGACGACGTGGCCGCCGCCGCCGGACTTGTCGTGCGCGACGGCGGCGAACCACTGCCGTGCGGGGACGCGATCGCCGACCCGTTGGCCGGTGTGTACGGCGCGGTGGCGGCTGCCGCGGCGCTGCTCAGCGACCACGCCTGGCTCGTCGACATCGCCATGCGTGACGTCGCGATGCTCGCCGCCGAGGGGCCGCTCCATCCGCCCGGTGATGTGGAGGTCGGTGCCCCGGTCGCCCGGCGTCCCACCGCCGCGGCCCGCCCGCTCGGCGCGGATACCGGGGCCGTGTTGCGCCGGCTGGGGCTGGCGTGAGCCTGTTTCTCCGCGACGTCGAGGTCGACGGCAGGCCGGCCGCGGTCCGGGTCGCGGCCGGCGTCGTCGCCGCCGTAGGGCGAAACCTGAAACCCGGCTCCGGCGACGAGGTCGTCGACGGCCGCGGCGGCGCGCTCGTGCCCGGCCTGCACGACCACCACCTGCACCTGCTCGCCACGGCGGCCGCGGCCTCGTCGGTCGAGTGCGGCCCACCGAGCGTCGCCGACGCCGAAGGGCTGCGGCGGGCGCTGGCCCGGATGTCCGCGACGCTGCCGGAGGGCGCGTGGCTGCGCGGCGTCGGCTACCACGAACAGGTCGCCGGCGACCTGGACCGGCGCGGGCTAGACGCTCTCCTTCCCGATCGGCCGCTGCGGATACAGCATCGCGGCGGCGCCCTGTGGATGCTGAACTCCGCCGCCCTCGCGCTCGTCTCCCCCGCGCTTGACGACAGCGCCGATGTGGAGCGGGACGAGAGCGGCACACCGACCGGCCGGCTCTGGCGGTACGACACGCGGCTGCGCGCCGCGATCCTGAGCGCCCCGCCCGATCTCGCCGCCGTGGGCGCGCGGCTCGTCTCGTACGGGATCACCGGTGTCACCGATGCCACGCCGGACCTCGACCAGCGATCGGTGGACCTGCTCACCGGGGCGGTCCTGGACGGCAGCCTGCCGGTCCGGCTCCAGCTGCTCGGGTGGTCCGATCCGGCGGGGCTGCCGCGGACGGTGCGGATCGGCCCGCGAAAACTACTGCTGCGGGACCACGACCTGCCCCGGCTCGACGAGCTGGCCGACGCCGTCACGGCCGCCCACCGTCAGGGGATCCCGGTGGCCGTGCACTGCGTCTCCCGCGAGTCGCTGCTGCTGACGCTCACCGCGCTGGAGCAGGCCGGTCCGGCTCCCGGCGACCGGATCGAGCACGCCGCCGTGGTCCCGCACGAGGTCCGGTCCTGGATCGCCCGGCTCCGGGTACGGGTGGTGACGCAGCCCGGGTTCGTCCGCGACCGGGGCGACGACTACCTGACCGACGTGGCCGGCGACGACCTGCCCTACCTGTACCCGTACGCGACGTTGCTCGGCGCCGGGGTGCCCGTGGCGCCGTCGAGCGACGCGCCGTACGGCGAGATCGACCCGTGGGCCGCCATGGCGACCGCCGGTGACCGGCTGACCCGGCGGGGCACCGGGCTCGGTCTCGACGAGCGGGTCCCGGCCGAAACCGCCCTGGCCGGATATCTGTCCCCATTGGACACACCTGGCGGCCGGCCCCGCACGGTCCGTCCTGGCGCGCTGGCGGACCTGTGCCTGCTCAGCGAGGCGCTCCCCCGGGCACTGGCCGAACCGCACGCGGGCCTGGTCCGGATGACGATCACCGGCGGCGTCGTGCGGTACGGGTCATGAACCGTCCGTCGTCCGGGCGGCGTCGCGCATCGACCTGGCGTCGTGGCCGGCCAGCGAGTCCCGTCCGACCTCGGCGTTGTGGGCGTGCGCCAGATGGTGCAGGCCGAAGGCGGCGTCCATGCCGTCGCGCATCCCCATGAGGTCCTCGGCCTGGTTGACCGCGCGCTTCGCGAGCGCCAGGCCCAGCGGTGGCATCGCCGCGATCCGCGTCGCGATGTCGACGGTCTCCGCCTCCAGGTCCGCTCGCGGGACCACCCGGTTCACCATGCCCAACTGGTGGGCGCGGTGCGCGTCGATCCGCTCGCCGAGGAAGAGGAACTCCTTGGCCTGCCTGGTGCCGAGCGTCCACGGGTGGGCGAAGTACTCCACTCCGGGGATGCCCATCCGCAGCACCGGATCGGCGAAGAACGCGTCGTCGGCGGCGATGATGAGGTCGCAGACCCAGGCCAGCATGAGTCCGCCCGCGATGCAGGCGCCCTGCACCGATGCGATCGTCGGCTTGGGCAGTTCCCGCCAGCGGCGGCACATCCCGAGGTACACCTCTGACTCGCGGGCGAACCGGCTTTCCGCGCCGGGGCGGCCGACGTGGTCCCACCACAGGCCGGCGCGGCGCGGGAAGGTCTTGTCGATGTCCCGCTCCGGCGTTCCGATGTCGTGCCCGGCGGAGAAGTGCTCTCCGTCGCCCCGGAGCACGATCACGGCGACCTCGCTGTCGTCCGCCGCGCGGTAGAAGGCGTCGTCGAGGGCGTACGTCATCGCGGAGTTCTGCGCGTTGCGGTACCGGGGGCGGTTCATGGTGACGATGGCGATCGGGCCACGCCGCTCGTACCGCACCACGTCCCGCGCCTGCCCTGGTTGGTCTGTCATCGTCGCCACCTTCCTCGTCACCGCGCAAGGCCGAGCCAACGCACCGGCCGGATCAACGCACCAGGCCGAGCGACCGGCCCACCTCGCGGCGGTGCGAGCCGGCCCCGCCCCACGCCTCCGCCAGTGCCCAGGTGCGTTTCAGGAACAGGTGCAGGTCGTACTCGACCGTGTATCCGATCGCACCGTGGCACTGCAGGGCGGTCCGGGCCACGGCCGATGCCGCGGTGCCCGCCAGCGCCTTCGCCATCGACACGTCCCGTCCGGCGTCCGGCGAACCGGTCGCCATGCTGTACCCCGCGGCAAGTACCGCGGGCTCGGCGAACTCGATCCGCACCAGCGCCTCGGCCAGCGCGTGCTGGACGGCCTGGAAGCTGCCCACCGGAGCGCCGAACTGGCGGCGGTCGCTCACGTGCCGTACCGCCATGTCGAGCATCCGGCGCCCGAGCCCGACGAGTTCGGCGGCGGTACCGAGGACAGCCCGCCGCCAGGCTCGCAGCACCTCGGGCCCGTCGGCGATCGGCTCACCGACCGGTCCGGTGTGCCGGACCAGGCCGCGGCTCGGGTCCACCGAGGCAAGGGGCTCCAGGTCGCTCGCGTCGATCGCGGTCAGGTGGATCGAGCCGGCCCCACCCCATCCTCCACTGAGGACAAACGCGGCGCCGCGGCCGTGCGGGAACTGGCCGCCGGCGGTGGGGTCGGCGGCGATCGTCAGCTCACCACGGAGGATCGACGCGAGGGTCGTCGAGTGCTCGGGCCGTCCGGCGAGCAACGGACCGGCCAGCGCGATCGCCTCCAGCGCGGGCAGCGGGAGGGCGACCCGGCCGGCCTCGATCAGCAGGGCGGCCATCGAGACCTCGTCGAGCCCGAGCCCGCCGTGCTCCTCCGGCACCAGCAGGCCCAGCGCCCCCATCTCGCCGAGCCGCTGCCACAGGCTCCGCAGCGGTGGTGCGTCCGGGGCGGAGCGCAACAGGGCGGTGGAGCACTCGCGCTCGAACAGGGACCGGATGACGGAGCGGAACTCCTCCTGCTCCGTGGAGAGCCCGAAGTGCATCGGCGCCTATTTCCTCGGCAGGCCGAGCAGGCGCTCGGCGACGATCGTGCGCTGGATCTCGTTGGTGCCGGCGTAGATCGGCCCGCCCAGGGCGAACTGGAACCCGCGGCTCCAGGGGCCGTCCAGCTCGCCCTCCGCGCCGAGCAGTTCGAGCGCGGTGGCGTGCAGCCGGATGTCCAGCTCAGACCAGAAGAGCTTGTTGAGGCTCGACGCCGGGCCGGGCTCGCGCCCGGCGCGGATCTCGGTGACCTGCCGGAGCGTGAAGAGGTGGTACGCCTCGGCGGCCATCCAGCCCTGCACCACCTCGTCCGCCAGCCGTGGGTCGAGGTCGTCGCCGTGGCTGGCGGCCAGGTCGACGAGGCGGCGGGCGGTCTGCCGGAACCGACCCGGCGAGCGCAGGGTGAGGCCGCGCTCCGACCCCGTGGTCGCCATCGCGACCCGCCAGCCCTGGTGCACCTCGCCGAGCACGGCGTCGTCGGGCACGAACACGTCGTCGAAGAAGACGTCGGCGAATCCCTCGTCCCCGTCGAGCCGGCCGAAGCCGCGGACCGTGACGCCGTCGGAGTCGAGCGGCACGAGGAAGTAGGTGAGCCCGCGGTGCCGCCCCGCCTCGGGGTCGGTGCGGAACAGCCCGAACAGGTGCGTGCAGAACGCTCCCCGGGTCGTCCAGGTCTTCTGGCCGGTCAACCGCCAGCCACCGGCGTGCTCGTCCCGGACCGCGCCACTGCGGATGGAGGCCAGGTCGCTGCCGGCCTCCGGCTCGGACCACCCCTGGCACCACACGTCCCGCATGGCCGCCATCCGCGGCAGGATGCGGTCCTGCTGCTCCTGCGTGCCGAAGGCGAACAGGGTCGGGGCGAGCAGGAAGATGCCGTTCTGGGCGACCCGCTGCGGCGCGCCCGACCGGTGGTACTCCTCTTCGAAGATGAGCCATTCGGCGAGCGACGCGTCCCGGCCGCCGTATCGCTTGGGCCAGGAGACCACCGCCCAGCCGGCGTCGAAGAGCTCGCACTCCCACCGCACGTGCAGGGTGAACCCGGCTGCCGTGTCGCCGGATGGCAGGGGTGGGTCAGGACGGTGCGCGGCGAGCCACTCCCTCGCCTCCGCACGGAACTCCGCCTCGGCCGGGGTGTCGCGCAAGTCCACTTGGTGTACCCCCACCGGCGACGACTTCCAGATTGTGGAGACCATATCCACTTCTTCGCGTAACCGTCAATCCCGCACGTCGGGGCTTGACCCGACGGGGTCAGCCTCCGTAGCTTCCACATTATGGAGGCAACTTTCGCACACCGCGGGTGGGAGGAGGTGCCGGGTTGGATTTCAATCTGAGCGAGACCCAGCTGGCCCTTCGTGAGTCCACCCGGCAACTCTGCCAAGGCTTCGACTCGCACTACTGGCGACGGATAGACGACGAGAAGATCTTCCCAGAGGAGTTCGCCAAGGCGTGCGTGGCGGCCGGCCTTCCCGGCACGATGCTCCCCGTCGAACTCGACGGGGTCGGACTCGGCGTCACCGAGGCTGCCATCGTCCTCCAGGAGATCGCGGCCAGCAACGGCGGGCTCGACGCCTGTTCGGTCGTGCACATGGGCATGTTCGGGCTCAACCCGATCCTCGTGCACGGCAACGAGGAGCAGAAGCGGGAGTACCTGCCCCGGGCGGCCCGCGGCGAACTGAACTCCTGCTTCCTCGTGACGGAGCCGGACGCCGGGGTCGACACGACCCGGATCACCACGACGGCCCGCCGCGAGGGCGACACGTACGTGGTCAACGGCCGCAAGGTGTGGATCAGCCGGGCCGCCCAGGCCGAGTACGGGCTGCTGCTGTGCCGTACCGAACCGTACTCGGCGGTGGAACGCAAGACCGATGGCATGACGCTGCTCTTCATCCCGATGCGCGTGCCCGAGGTGATCATCACCGAGATCCCGAAGATGGGCCGCAACGGAGTCTCCTCCAACGAGGTGGTCATCGACGGGCTGCGGGTACCGGCCTCGTGCCGGATCGGCGAGGAGGGCAACGGCTTCCGGCACCTGCTCGACGGGATCAACCCGGAACGCATCATGATCGCGGCGGAGGCGGTCGGCCTCGGGCTGAACGTGATCGAGCGCGCCGCGGCGTACGCGCGCGACCGCGTCGTGTTCGGCCGTCCGATCGGCCAGAACCAGGGGGTGCAGCTCCCGCTGGCCGACGCCTACTCACAGCTCAAGCTCGCCGAACTCGCCACCTTCGAAGCGGCGTGGCGGTACGACTCCGGGCTGGACTGCGGGGCGCAGGCGAACATGGCGAAGCTGCGCGCCACGGAGGCGGCCCACTACGCCGTGAACGTCGCGTTCGAGACGTTCGGCGGGTACGGCTACGCCAAGGAGTACGACATCGAACGCTTCTACCGGCAACTGCCGCTGACCCGGGTCGCACCGGTCACCAACAACCTGACGAAGGCATTCATCGCCACGCAGGTTCTCGGTCTGCCGAAGTCCTACTAGCCAATCGACAAAGGAGCGGGAGTGGAAATCCGCGGCGCGGTCGCCATCGTCGGGATCGGCGAGACACCGGTGGGCAAGATCCCCGACCGATCGAGCACGCAGTTGCACGCCGACGCGATCGAGTCGGCGGTCCGCGACGCCGGCCTGACGCTGGCCGACATCGACCTGTTGATGACGGGCAACTCCCGGCCGCGGCCGTACCTCTACCACGCCGAGATGGTGGCGGAGTACCTCGGCATCCGTCCGGCGCACTGCCTGACGGTCAACACCGGCGGCTCCACGTCGGCCGCGCTGATCCAGTACGCGGCGGCGATGATCATGACCGGTCAGGCCAAGGTCGCGGTCATCGCCAAGGCGGACAACCTGGCCACCGGGATGGGCCGGCAGGCGACGATCGAGTCGATGGCGACGATCGGGCACCCGGAGTTCGAGGCGCCGACCGGCCCGCTGATCCCGGCGCTGTACGCGCTCATCGCCGCCCGCTACTACCACCGGTACGCCATCAAGCCGGAACACGTCGCCGAGGTGGCCGTCGTCGACCGGGCACACGCCGCGCTGCACCCGACCGCGCAGTTCCGCAAACCGCTGACGGTCGACGACGTACTCGGCTCGCGCCTGATCGCCGACCCGCTGCGCATGCTCGAATGCGCGACGGTCTCGGACGCCGGCGCCGCATTCGTGATCACCTCCGCGGCCCGCGCGCGAGACCTGCGCCAACCCCCGGTGTACCTGCTCGGCATGGGCGAGTCGCACCCGTTCGAGCACGTCTCCCAGGCCGCGGAGCTGAGCGAAACGGGTGCGGCGGAATCCGGGCGCGCCGCGTTCGCCGCGGCCGGCTGCCGCCACGAGGACATCGACGTCGCGATGATCTACGACGCGTTCTCGTTCATCCAGCCGATGCAGTTGGAGGACCTCGGCTTCTGCGCCAAGGGCGAGGGGGCCGAGTTCGTCGCGGCCGGCCACACCCGGCTGGGCGGGCAGTTGCCGACGAACACGCACGGCGGCGTGCTCTCCCACTCCCACGCCGGCAAGCCCAGCTCCGTCTTCATGATCACCGAGGCGGTGCACCAGCTGCGCGGCCAGGCCGACAAGCGGCAGGTTCCCGGTGCGCGCACCGCCCTGGTGCACACCGAGGGCGGCATCCTCGCCTCGCACTGCACCGCGATCTTCTCCTCGGAGGTGCCCCAGTGACGCCCGCCATGCCACCGGCTCCCGCCAAGCCGCTGCCCGTACCGGACCAGGACAGCGCCGAGTTCTGGAGCGCCGCCGCGGAGCACCGGCTCATGGTGCAGCACTGCGACGACTGCGGCGCGGACCAGCTCTTCCCGCGGCTGGTCTGCGTGCGCTGCCACGGGCGCGCGGTACGGCTGCGGCCCGCCGCCGGTACCGGAACCGTCTACTCGTGCACGATCGTTCGGCGCGCGCCCAGCCCGGCCTTCGCCGCCGACGTGCCGTACGTCGTCGCGCTGGTCGAGCTGACCGAGGGGCCCCGGCTGATGGCGAACGTCGTCGGTTGCGCCCCCGAGGAGGTGCACATCGACATGGCCGTCCAGGTCCAGTTCGACGACGTCGCCGAGGGCGTCGCGCTGCCACGGTTCCGCCCCGTGGACGCGCGATCGTGAGTGTGCCGCTGCTGCTGGAGATGGCGGCCGAGGCCCATCCCGACCGGCGTGCACTGTGCGCCCCCGATGGCACACCGCTGACCTTCGCGGCGTTCCGGGACCGGGTCGCGGCGGCGGCCGGCCTGCTCCGCGGCCGTGACGCGCGCCGGGTCGTCCTGCTCTCCGAGGCCACCGCCGCCCTTCCGGTGGCGCTCTTCGCGGCCGCCTGGGCCGGCCTCCCGTTCGTCCCGGTCAACCACCGGCTGCCCGCCGACCGCGTCGGCGAACTCCTCGATCGGCTGCCCGGCGCCCACGTCGTGCTGGGCGCCGGGATCGCCGCGCCTGCCGGTCTGGCCACAGTGGACGACGCCGAGCTGTTCGCCGCACCGCCGGCCGCCGACGGGCCGGCCAGCGCCGAGGCCGACGACACCGCCGTCGAACTCTTCACCAGCGGCACGACCGGGCCGCCGAGGCTGACCACGCTGACCCACTCGAACCTGTTCAGCTACGTCACCAACACCGTCGACCTCGGCGCCGCCGCCGAGGACGAGGCGCTGCTGCTGGCCACGCCGCCGTTCCACATCGCCGCGGTGGCCGCCGTGCTCACCGCGTGCTACTCGGGTCGCCGGCTCGTCCCGCTGGGCCGGTTCACCCCCGAGGGTTGGCTGCGCGCCGCCGCCGAGGAACGCGTCACCCACGCGTTCCTGGTGCCGACGATGCTGGCGCGCGTGCTCGACACGCTGGACCGGGAGCCCGGCCTGGCCGCGCCCGCCCTGCGCAGCCTCGCCTACGGCGGCGCGCGGATGCCCCGGCCCACGATCGAACGTGCCCTGCGCGCCTTCCCGGAGACCGACTTCGTCAACGCGTACGGCCTGACCGAGACCAGCTCCACCGTCGCCGTGCTCGGCCCCGACGACCACCGGGCCGCCGCGCTCGGCGATCCCGTCGCGGTCGAACGCCTCGGATCGGTCGGGCGGGTGCTACCCGGCGTGGAGGTGCGCGTCGTCGACCTCGACGGGCAGCCGCTGTCGACCGGCGCCCCCGGCCTGGTCGAGGTGCGCGGCGCGCAGGTCTCGCCCGGCGGCGCGGTCGGCGGCTGGCTGCGTACCGGGGACACCGGCTGGATCGACGCTGATGGCTACCTGTTCCTCGGCGGCCGGACCGACGACGTCATCATCAAGGGCGGGGAGAACATCGCGCCGGGCGAGATCGAGGACGTCGTCCTGCGGCATCCGGACGTCGCCGCCGTGGCCGTGGTGGGCATCCCGGACCCCGAGTGGGGCGAACGGGTCGCCGCCGCCGTCGTCCCTCACGCCGGCACCGTGGAGCCCGAGGCGATCCGGGAGTGGGTCCGGCGGCACCTGGGGTCGCTGAAGGCGCCGGACCTGGTCCAGATCATGGACGAGCTGCCGGAGACCGCCACCGGCAAGGTCCCCCGCTCCGCGGTACGCGATCTGCTGGGGGCTCGGTGACCGCCCAGGCACCGGCCCTTCCCCCGGTGGAGCGGGTCCTGCCCGGGGTCTGGGCGATCCCGCTGCCGATGACCGGCACCGGCCTGGCGTACGTGCGGGTCTACGCGATCGAGGCGGACGACGGTTTCTACCTCGTGGACGCCGGGTGGCCGAGCCCCGAGGCACCGGACCTGCTGGCGGCCGGGTTCGCCGCCGCCGGTGCCTCGCTCGCCGACCTGCGCGGTGTCCTGGTCACCCACATCCACCCCGACCACTACGGGCTGGCGGCGCACATCCGGGCGGCCACCGGCGCGTGGGTCGCCCTGCACCCCGCCGACGCCGCGATCATCGACGACCGGTACGGCGTCGACGGGAACCGTGCCGCATTGACCCGGCAGTGGCTGCGTGTCGCCGGCGTGCCGGACGGCAAGGCGGCGGAGCTGACCTGGGCGATACTCGTCGGTCCCGGCGACATCGAGATCTGCCACCCGGACCTGGAACTGGAGCACGGTGACCGGGCACCGATACCCGGCCGGGAGCTGGTCGCCGTCCACTCGCCCGGGCACACGCCGGGTCACCTCATGTTCGACCTGCCCACCGAGGGAGCGGTGTTCGCCGGGGACAACCTGCTGTCCCGGGCGACGCCGAACATCTCCTTCGGACCGCACACGGACCCCGATCCCCTGTCGGACTACCTGCACTCGCTGCTGGCGGTGGCCGACCTCGGCCCCCGGGTCGCCTTCCCGGCCCACCAGCAGTTCATCGCCGACGCCGCGGGACGGGCCAAGGAACTGGTGCACCACCACGACGAACGGCTCCAGGAGGTGCTGATGGTGCTGCGACGCGGCGCCGAGACGGTGTACGACGTGTGTGGCGAGCTCACCTGGCATCACCGCCTGGACACGCTGCCCACCTATCTGGTCCGGGCGGCGCTCGGCGAGACCCACGCGCACCTGCTGCGGCTCGCCACGCTCGGCGCTGCCACGGTCTCGCCCGGACCACCGCAGCGCTGGGCCGCCGTACCGGTAGCGGAGCCATCATGATCTGGGTGGTGGGGGCCGGCGGCATCGGAGCCGGCATCGCGGCCCGGCTCGTCGGCGCGGACAAGTCCGTCACCGTCTTCGACAACTGGGCCGAACACGTCGACCGCATCGGGCGGCACGGGCTCACCCTGGAACACCCGGGCGGTGTACTGCACACCCGGCCCGCGGCCATCCAGCTCTCCGACCCGGCCGCGGTGGCCGCGGCGCCGGCGCCGGACCTCGTCCTGCTCGCGGTGAAGTCGGACCGAACGCGTGACACCCTGCTCCAGCTCGTCGACCGGCTGCCGCCGCGGTGCCCCGTGGTGTCGTTGCAGAACGGCCTGAACGAGCCGGTCATCGCCGAGGTGGTAGGGGCGTCCCGCACGGTCGGTGCCGTGGTCCGCTTCGACGGCGCGCTCCTCGGACCGGGTCGAGTGGCACAGCAGCGGTCCGACGGCGACCTGGTCATCGGCGCTGTCGACGGTGCGACGGCCGGCGTGGTCCCGGGGATCGCCGACCGGCTGCGCGCGGCGCTGCCGGTGGTCGTCTCGGCGGACATCTGGGTCGAACTGTGGAGCAAGCTCACCCGCAACTGCCTGCTGAACCCTGTCTCGACCCTGGTGGGTCTGGGCCTGGGCCGGATGGCGGCCGTGCCCGCGGTGCGGACGGTCTGCCTGCGGGCCGGGCTCGAGGTGGTCGCGGTGGCGCGCGCCACCGGCGTGGCGACCGAGCCCGCCATCATGTACGGCCCTGACGTGGAGCGGTTGCTGGTCGGCGATCCCGAGGCGGTACGGGACTTCCACGCCGCGTTCGAGCGGACCTACGCGCGGTTCCCCGACCTCAAGCCGTCGATGCTTCAGGACGCCGAGAAGGGGCGGTCGGTCGAGGTCCGCTGGCTCAACGGCGCGGTCGTCGAGGCCGGGGCGCGGGCCGGGATCGCCGCTCCCGTCAACCTGGCGCTGACCGAGCGGGTGGAGGAACTGGTCCGCGGCGTACGGACGCCGGGAGTACACAACCTGGAAGGGCTTGCGTGAGTACGGAAATCGCGGGTTACACCCGTCTCGTCGACGCGCTCGAATGCCTCGGCACGCGCGAGATGTTCGGCGTGATGGGCGTTGGCAACATGCACATGATCGGTGAGTTCACGAAGCGCGGCGGCCGGTACGTGGCGACGCGGCACGAGGCCGGCGCGGTGAACATGGCAGACGGCCAGGCGCGGACCACCGGCGGGCTGGGCGTGTGCACGGTCATCCAAGGGCCGGGCCTGACCAACGCGATCACCGCGCTGACGACCGCGGTCCGCTCTTCCTCCCCGGTCCTGGTCATCACCAGCGAGCTGCCGCTCGGTCGCCGGCCCGCCGGACAGGCGATCGAGCAGGAGCCACTCGTCACCGCCACCGGCGCCGCGTACGTCCGGGTGACCGACGCCGATCCCGGAGCGGCGCTGATCGAGGCGGCCGAGCTGGCGCTGCGCGAGCGCCGGCCGGTCGTGGTGAGCGTGCCCGGCGCCGTGCAGCGGCGGACCTGGGCGCCGGTGCCGCTGGCCGCGCCGGCGGTGCGCCTGGAGCGGGTCCCCGCGGCCGAGACGGACGTGGCGCTGCTGGCGGAGCTGTTCGCCAAAGCCGCCCATCCGGTGGTGGTGGCGGGCCGGGGCGCACAGTGGTCCGGCGCCGTCGAGGCGGTGGCGGCGCTGGCCGAGCGGACCGGCGCGCTGCTCGGTACCACGGCGCTGCTCAAGGACCGGTTCCGCGGCCACCCGGCCGACATCGGCGTGGTTGGTGGCTTCTCCCATCCGCTGGCCCGGGACCTGCTCGGCACCGCCGACCTGGTGGTCGCGCTCGGCGCGTCGCTGAGCGTGTGGACGATCGCCCGGGGCGGGCTCTTCCCCAGCGCCACGCTCGTGCAGTGCGACCACGACGCCGACGCGATCGGCGGGCAGGCGCGGCCGGACCACGGGATCGTCGCCGACGTACACGCGTTGGTGGAGGCACTGCTGCCCCGACTGCCGGAGCCGGGCGACGCACCGGCGCGGTGGGCCGCCGAGGGCGCCTTCGAGCGGCTGGCGGCGCGGCAGCCCGACGACGGTGTCACCGACGGCAGCGACGCGGATCAGCTCGACCCGAGGATCGCGGCCATGGTTCTCGACAAGGCGCTCCCCGCCGACCGGGTACTGACCGTGGACGGCGGGCACTACATCGGGTTCCCGACGGAGTTCATCGCGGTGCCCGACCCCCGGCAGTACCAGTTCACGCTGACCTTCGGCGCGATCGGGCAGGCTCTCGGCGTGGCGATCGGGGCCGCGGTCACGCGGCCGGGGCCGGCACACGTATGCGTGATCGGCGACGGCGGGCTCGCCACGTCCATCGCCGACCTGGACACGGTGGTGCGGGAGGCGGTCCCGCTGCTCATCGTCGTCTTCAACGACATGGCCTACGGCGCGGAGATCCACCACCTGCGGCACGAGGGGCTGCCGGACGAGATCGCGCGATTCACCGGCCCGGACCTGGTGGAGGTGGCCGCCGGCTTCGGTTGCCCGGCTCGGCGAGCCACCACCGCCGCCGAGCTGGCCGAGGCGGTCCGGGGCTGGTCCGGCGACGCCCCGCTGCTGATCGACGTGCCTATCGACGGGCTGCTCCTGGCGCCCTGGTACGCCGAGGTGCTCGACCCGCCGCGGCAGGTCACCAAGCGTACCGGCTGAGCAGCGCCGCGAGCTGGTCACGCACCTTCTCGGCCGGTCCCGCGGGCGGCGGTACCAGCACCCGCGCCGGGGCCAGGGTCCGCAGCAGTTCGCGGTGCTCGGCGCGAGTGGACGCCCCCAGCGTCACGGGCAGCCTGGCGGGATCCATCCCGTGCCGGGCTGCCCGCTCGCGGTAGTACGGCACCAGGCGCGCCGCGTCGGCGAGGTTGGCCGGGAGGAAGCCGGCGCCGAGCCGCGCGGCGCGGCGCGCGGCAACGGGCGAGCTGCCGCAGATGTGCAGTGGCACCGGGCGTTGGACGGGCGCCGGCCGGGCCCAGCCGCCCGCCTCCGGGTGCGGCCGCTCCCCCCACAGCTCCCGGAGCGTGTCGAGCTGGGTCTCCACGAGCCGGCCCCGCCCGTCGAACGGGTGGCCGGTCGCCCGGAACTCGTCCTCCGCCCAGCCGACCCCGACCCCGAGTTCGACCCGGCCGCCGGAGAGCACGTCGAGGGTGGCCACCTCCTTCGCGGTCACCGACGCGTCGCGCAGCGGCAGCACGAGCGCGGCGGTGCCCAGCCGCACGTCGCTGCTGTGGGCGGCGAACCAGGTGAGCCAGAGCAACGGGTCGGGTACCGGCTGCTGGTCCGCGAGCACGTCAGGTGTCCGCCGGTCCGGTGGGTAGCTGCGGGCCTGCCGCATCGCCGGCGTCACCACCACGTGCTCGACGGTCCACACCGACTCGACGCCCAGCTCCGTGCAGGCGAGGGCCAGCGCTCGCGCGCACTCCGGGGAGGCGAGCGCGCCGACGTTGGCGTACATCACACCGACAGCTGGCGCGCTCACGCCCGTACCCCCTCTCGCAGTTGCTGTTTGAGGACCTTGCCGGCGGCGTTGCGGGGCAGCGCGTCGACCACCTCGACCCGGCGCGGGCACTTGTAGTCCGCCAGCAGGGTGCGGCAGTGCGAGATCAGGTCGTCGGCGGTCGGGGGCGGTCCGTCCGCGCTGCCACTCAGCACGACCACCGCGTACACGTCCTCGCCGAGCCGCGGATGCGGCACGCCGATCACCGCCGCCTCGAGTACCGCCGGGTGGGCGTGCAGCGCCCCCTCCACCTCGGCGCTGGCCACGTTGTGCCCGCCGCGCACGATGATGTCCTTGCGCCGGTCGACGTGGTAGAGGAAGCCTTCCTCGTCGACGCGGACCACGTCGCCGGAGCGCAGCCAGCCGTCGGTGAACGCCGCCGCGGTGGCTTCCTCGTCCCGGTAGTAGCCGGCCATCACCGACGGGCCGCGCAGCAGAAGCTCGCCGGTGCCGCCGGCTCCCACGTCCGCCCCGTCCTCGTCCACGACGCGGACCCGGGTGAACTGGCCGGCGCAGCGGTTGCCGATCGACCCGAGCCGCGTCAACGCGTACTCCTCCGGCAGGTAGCAGCCGCCCGGCCCGGCCTCGGTGAGCCCGTACGTCTGCATCAGCCCGGCCGAGGGCACCGCAGCCCGCAGCCGTTCGATCAGCGCGGCGGGCATGCTGGCCCCGCCGTAGTCGAGGATGCGCAGGGTGCCCAGCGAGGCTCCGGCGAGCGCCGGGCTGTCCAGCCAGTACGCGTAGATCGAGGGGACGGCGACGTACACCGTCGTCGCGACCTCGGCGATCAGCGCCAGGCTCGCCACGGTGTCGTAGTCGTCGACGACGACGCACGCACCGGCCCACGTGCAGGACAGCGCGTTGAAGTGCAGCCCGGCCCCGCTGGTGATCGGGAACGGGCTCTGCAGCACGTCGTGCGGGGTGAGGCGGAAAGCGTCGCTCCAGCCGATCGCGGCGGCGAGCGAGGAGCCGTGAGTGTGCAGGACCCCCTTGGGCCGCCCGGTCGTGCCGGAGGTGTAGAGCAGGTTCGCCGGATCGGTGTCGCGCAGGCCCTCGACCGGTGGCACCGGCGTGGCGTACAGCGAGGCGAGCGGGTCGGCGCCGTCGAGGACCACGACGTCGCACGGTGCCGTGGCGACTCGGTCCCGCTGCTCCGCCCCGACGAGCACGAGACGGGCCCCGCTGTGGCGCAGGATGTGCTCCACCTCGGGCGGCGCGAGCCGGGCGTTGACTGGTACGTTCACCGCGCCGAGTCGCAGCACGGCGTGGTAGACGACGAGCGCGTCGGTACCGTTGCCGTTGTCGAGCAGCCAGCCCACGCGGTCTCCGCGCCGTACGCCGGCCGCGGCGAGCGCGCCCGCGACACGGCCCGCGGCCGCGTCCAGGTTTCGGTAGCTGAGGGTGTGGTAGGAACCTCTCCCGGAGCGCCCGACGACGGCCCTGGCGTCGGGTGTCCGCGCCACGCGAGCGGCCAGGAGGGAGGGGACTGTGCGCCACGCGAACTCACGTGGTAGTGGTATAGGTCTCATCGATTGGCCTCAGTAGTCCACGTCGTGAAATATACTTCCACTTCATGGCGAGTTGGAAAATTGACAGGGGAACGATGACGAAAGAGGCGGATGCGTTGTCCACCGGCGACGCGCCCAACGGCGCCGAGCGGGGCTCCCAGGCAATCCACCGGGCGTTGCAGCTCCTCAAGTGCTTCACCGTGGAGCGCCCGACGGTCTCGCTGACCGAGCTGACCCGGCAGACCGGGCTGACGATGCCGACCGTGCACCGGATGGTCAAAGCCTTGCAGAGCAGCGGTTTCCTGGTGCAGGACTCGGTGACCAACCGCTACAGCCTCGGACCCGCGGTGATGAACCTGGCCCGGGTGATGATGCACCGGTCCGCGAACGAGGACCTGGTGACGGCGGCGATGCCGTACCTCGAAGAGCTGCGCCAGCTCACCAACGAGACCGTCGGTCTGCACTGCCCCACCGCCGAGGCCCGGTACTGCGTGGCGGAGCTGGTGAGCCGCCAGCCGCTGCGCCTGAGCACCGGCGTCGGGCACATCTACGAGCTGTTCATCGGTGCCACCGGCCACGCCATCCTGGCGTTCTCGGCACCGGGCACTGTGGACCGTGTGCTGAGCCGGCTGGAGCAGGCCGACCGGGTCGACTACCCGGAGGTCGAGATCCCGACCCGAAAGCAGCTGGAGGACGATCTCGCCTTGATCCGCCGCCAGGGGTACGCGATGAGCATCGGCGAGGTGGTGGCGAACGCGACCTCGATCGCGGTGCCGATCCTCAGCGACCAGGGTGTCGCCATCGCGGCGGTCAACGTGACCGGGCCGGCGGACCGGTGGACCCGTCCGTTGATGGAGCGGCATGTCCCCGACCTGCTCGAGGCGGCGCGGCAGATCTCGGCCCGGTTGGGATACCCGGGTAGCCACCATCTGGCGTGACCGCCGGCTCAGTCCGACGCGGGCAGCGGCTTGGCCACCTTGAGCCGCATCTGCTCGCCGCAGCAGTTCAGGGAACCGTCGCCCTGCTTGGTGCAGAGCACCTCCGCCGCGCACCGCGCGCACTCGTACCGCTTTCCGATCAGGTTCACGCCGACCTCCGACCACTCGCCAACGGGGACATCGCCACCTCGCAGCAGACCAGCGCCCGCGCGGGTGGGCGTACCACCACGATCTCGGTGCCGCACCGCTCGCAGCGCACCCGGCTGCCGACCCGCACCGGGGTCTCGTCACGTATCTCCGCCATCGTCCGTCTCCTCGTCCGTCCCGAGCATCCGCTCGCTGATCACGCCGCGACGCCGCAGCTCGTCGATCTCCTCCAGGCTCATCCCCAGCCGCCCGCGCAGGATCTCCTCGTTGTGCTCGCCCAGAAGTGGCGAGCGGAAGCGGTGGGTGAGCCGCGCCCCGGCACCGGTGCCGGGATCGCCACCGTGGCCGTCGTGGTACCGGAACGGCCAGGCCGGGTAACGGCGGACCCCGCTCAGCGGATGCTCGATCGCCTGGTAGTAGCCGGTCGCGGTCAACTGCGGGTCGCCGTACATCGCGGCCGGGGTGAGCACCTTCGCCGCCGGGATCCCCGCCTCCTGTAGCAGCGCGGCGGTGGCGGCTGGGTCACGCTCCCGGGTCCAGGCGGACAGCCACCGGTCGAGCGCGTCGTGCTCGGCCCGCCGTCCCTCCAGAGTGGATAGCCGTGCCGCGGGCAGCCCCGGCGGCTCGCCGACGACTGCCACCAGCCGCTTCCAGTCGGCCTCGTCGCGGACCGTCAGGGCGAGCCACTCGTCCTCCCCGCGGCACGGGTACACGCCCTGCGGCGCGCACTCGGCGGACCGGGAACCCGTACGCCCGAGCACCTCGCCGGTGAGCGCGTGGTGCAGCACCGGCTCCGGCGTCATCGCGGCGACCACCTCGGCCTGCACCAGCTCGATCAGCTGGCCCCGCCCGGTGCGCTCCCGATCCCGCAGCGCGGCGACCAGTGCCAGGACGCCGTGCATCGCCACCAGCGGATCGGCGTAACCGCCGGGGCCGAGCGGCGGGCCGTCCGGGTCGCCGGTGATCCAGCCGATGCCACCGGCGTACTCGAAGGAGTTGCCGAAGCCGACGAAGTCGCGCCACGAACCCTCCAGTCCGTACCCGGGCATCCGGACCATCACGATCCGCGGGTTGACGGCGGCGAGCGCCGGGTAGCCGAACCCGAACTGCTCGACGACCCGGGGCGAGAAGTTTTCGATCACCACGTCGGCGCCGGCGACAAGCCGCTCGAACACCGCCCGGCCCTCGTCGGTCCCGAGGTCCAGGGTCAGCCCGCGCTTGTTGAGGTTGGTCGCCTGGAACAGGCCGCTCAGCTCGTACCACCGGCTGCCCTGCTGGGGGAAGGCGGCGAGGAAGCGGAAGCCGTCCACGCGGCGCGGTCCCTCCACCTTCACCACGTCCGCGCCCATCGCGCCGAGCAGGCTGCCCAGGTAGGGGCCGGCCCAGAAAGTGCCCAGGTCCAGCACCCGGAGCCCGGCGAACGCGTCCCGCTCAGCCATGCGAGTGCCCTTGCGACAGCATCGGCGCGTCCCCGAGGGTCCGCGCCGGGACGTCGCGGAGCCGGAACGGTGGTCCGGGATGCAGCCCGCCGTCGGGCGCGGCCACGAAGAATCCCCGCTCCCGGAACGGCGGAAGCTCCGGCGCCGTCGCGCCGGTGGTTATCGGTGCCGCGGGTACCCGGAACGCCTGGCAGAGCTCCACCGTCTCGGCGACGGTCATCTCGGCGAACCACGGCCGCACCGCGGCGTAGAAGGCCGCCATGTCCCCGCGGTCGTAGCGCATTTCGACGTACTTGTCGGCGTACTCCGGCACGCCCAGCAGCGTGCACAGGTCTTGCCAGTGCTGTCCGGTCAGGCAGTTCACCGCGACCATGCCGTCGGCACAGGCCATCGGCCCGGGAATGTAGGCGGTGTACCGGGTCTGGGTGTACCCCAGCTCGACCAGGGTCTCCCGACGCAGCATGTCGAACGCGACGGTGTTGAAGACCGCCGTCATCCGGTCGACCAGCACCCGCACCGGTGATCCGTCCACTTGAGACCGCCAGCCGGTGAGGCCGGCGACCGCGATGTACGTCCCCGCGGCGTACTCCCCCAGCCGGCCGCCGACCGGCACCGGGTCGCCGTCGGCCCGCCCGCGCGGTGAGACCCAGCCCGCCGCGGCCTGAAGCACCAGGTCGGAGGCTTGCCACTGCCCGTACGGGCCGTCCGCCGCGAAGTCGACGAGCCGCACGACCGCGCCGGCCCGGTCCGCCACATCCGCGCCCAGCCCCGCTACGGCGCCCAGCCCTTCGTCGACGAGTACCAGGTCGACGTCCGCGCACAACGCGGCGATCAGGGCGTGGCCGTCCGGCCCGGACGGGTCGACGGTGAGCGACGACTTGCCGGCGTTGAGGTAGCGGAACAGTGCTCCGGCGCCGGCCGCCGTACCGTTCGGCGCGTGCCGCCGCAGCCGGTCGCCCCCTGGTGGCTCGACCTTGTGTACCTCGGCGCCGAGCAGCCGCAGCAGCCGGCCGGCGTACGGGACGGCGATGTCCTGGCCGATCTCCACCACGCGTACGCCGTGCAGCGGCCCCTCAGCCGTTTCCGCCCGTGGTCTGCTCGCCTCCGCCAAACTCCCGCTCCTGACGCTCAGCCACCGACCGCCGGTCCGGTCAACAGGTGGCGGATGTGCTTGACGGCCATGCCCGCCTCCGGCAAGGCCATGTCGTCGATGCTCCGTGGCCGCGCCAGCGGGACCTTGAAGTCCTCGATGATGTGGCCGGGGCGGGCGCCCATCACGATGATCCGGTCGGAGAGCAGGACGGCCTCGGCGACGCTGTGCGTGACGAAGACGACCGTTTTGCGGTCCTGTTCCCAGATCCGCAGCAGCTCGATGTTGAGGACGTCCCTGGTGAACGCGTCGACCGCGCCGAACGGCTCGTCCATCAGCAGGATGCGGCTGCCGGCGGCTAGGGCCCGCGCGATCGAGGCGCGCTGCCGCATGCCGCCGGAGAGCTCCCGGGGCAGCTTGTTCTCGAAGCCGGCGAGCCCGACCATCTGGATCAGCTCCCGGGCCCGCTGCTCGCTGTCGCGGCGGCTCCGCCCGGCGATCTCCCCGGGCAGCATGACGTTCTTCAGGACGCTGCGCCAGGCGAGCAGGACAGGGCTCTGGAAGACCATCGCGATGTCGGGATGCGGTGTGGCCACCGGTTGCCCGTCGATCGAGGCCGCGCCGAGCGAGGCCGGGTAGAGGCCCGCCATGATCTTGAGCAGCGTGGTCTTGCCGCAGCCGCTCGGACCGACCAGCGAGACGAACTCCCCTTCGCGGACCTCCATCTCGATGTCGCGCAGCGCCAGGACCCGCTCGCCGGAGCGCGTCTCGTACACCTTGGACAGACCCTCGACGGTGATCAGTCCCTTTGGCGCTGGCGCGTCCTGGGTGTCGGGCCGGCTACGCTGCTGGACCGCTTCGGGCACGCTTCCTCCTCCTGCCATCTCGCCGCGTCAGGACCGTGTGGTCCTGGCGACCGGGAAACGGAACAGCTCGGCCGCGTTGCCGTGGGTGATCCGGTCCGCCTCGGCGGGGTCCAGGTCGCGCAGCTGGCGGTGCAGCACCTCCTGCGTGTCCGGCCAGGTGGAGTCCGGGTGCGGGTAGTCGGACTCGACCAGGATCCGATCCACCCCGATGCGGTGCCGCTGCTCGAACCCGGACGGGTCCTCCAGCGAGCTGAACCAGAAGTTGCGCCGCACGATCTCGGTCGGGGAGAACTCCTTGCTGGTCCAGCCCCCGGCGTACCCGGCGTGGTTCTGGTCGACGCAGTACCGCAGCCGGTCCAGCATCGAGGGCACCCAACCGATCCCGCTCTCGGCCAGCATGATTTTCAGGTTTGGCATGCGGACCGGGAGCATCGAGTAGAGCCAGTCCACCAGCGCGACGCTCGAGTTGAGCGGGAAGAGCACCGTCTTGGTGTCCAGCGGCGCGTCCGAGGCCGCGCCGAGGATGTACGACGCCGACCCGACGTGCAGGCACACCACCGTGCCGGTGTCTGCGCAGGCTTGCAGCAGCGGATCCCAGTGTCCGGTGTGGACCGATGGAAGGCCCAGGTGCTCGGGGTTGTCCGGGAACGTCACGGCGCGGAATCCGCGCTCGGCGTTGCGCCGGATGTACTCGGCGCCCACGGCCGGATCGCGCAGCCACGGGATCTGGCAGGGGATGATCCGGCCCGGGTACGCGCCGGCCCAGTCCTCCAGGTGCCAGTCGTTGTACGCCTCGAACGCGACCCGGCCCAGCTCCACGTCGCGGCTCATGGAGAAGCGGTAGCCGCCGAAGCCGGCGAGCTTGGACGGGAAGCACAGCGACGCCGCGATGCCGTTGATGTCCATGTCCTTGACCCGCTCATGGATGTCCCAGCAGCCCTGCCGCATCTGGTCGAACCGCTGCGGGTCGAAGCCCGCGTTCGTGAGCTCGAACCCGACCGTGGCGTGCACGCTCATGTTGGGCAGCAGCTCGCCGTCGTACAGCCAGGCCTGCTCGCCCGAGGCGTCCTCGACCACGCGCGGTGCGCGGTCGACGAACGCGGCGGGGATGCGCCCCTCGAACGTGGTCGGTGGCTCGACCACGTGGTCGTCGACCGAGATGACCGTGTAGTGCACTTCCCGCGGCTCTGGCTCGGGCAGCCGGCGCGGCATCGTCTGTGTCATGGTGTGTCTCCTCAGCCCTGCCAGTAGATGACCTTTTTGCGGAGCCAGCTGATGAGCATGTGGGCTCCCATGCCCAGCGCGGCGAAGATGATGAGCAGTGCGAAGATGTCCTCCGTCCGCAGCTGCACCGAAAACTGCTGGATGAGGAAGCCGAGCCCCTCCCGCGAGCCGAGGAACTCCCCGGTCACCGCGCCGAGGATGGCGAAGACCAGCGCCAGCTCGAGACCGGCGAAGATGTACGGCAGCGCGGTCGGGAGCCGGAGTTTGACGAACGTCTGCAGCGGTGATGACCGCAGCGAGCGCATCAGCTCCTCGGACTCCACGTCGACCGCGGTCAGGCCGGCGTACGCGTTGACCATGACCGGGAAGAACGCGAGGATCGCGGCGATGATGATCTTCGGCTGGGCGTCGAAGCCAAACCAGATCGTGAGCATCGGCACCAGTGCGATCTTGGGGAACGTCTGGAACGCCACGAGGTACGGGTGCAGCACCCGCTCCACAATGGACGAAGCCGCGAGCAGGCCGCCGACCAGCACGCCGAGGATCGTCCCCGCGGCAAACCCGACCAGCGAGTTGCGCACGGTGTAGATGAGGTGGTCGGTGTAGCGCCCCTCCTGCGTGTTGCGGATCAGGGCCTGGATCACCTCGGCGGGAGGCGGCAGGACGAAGTCGGACAGCCGCAACCATTTCACCGCCAGGTGCCACACGACCAACACGAGCACCAGCACCGCCGGCGAGAGCACCAGCTCCGGCCGCCGGCGCAGCAGACTCGGCTTCTCGACGGGCCGGTTCAGGAGCGCGTCGGCCGCGCTGGCTTTCGCAGCGGTGGTCCCCTCCGCTGGGTCGGACACGGCTTGCGGGGTTGGACTCACGACTCTTCCTTTCCGCTGCTCGGCCCGGGTCTCGTAGGCGCGACCCGACCCGGTATCCGCATTGTGGAAGCGGATTTCACGCTATCAACCGGATTTCGCAAGGTCAATGGACCTCTGGCCTGCCACGCCGGGCCTCGCCAGTGGGTCCCCACAGGTCAGCGGCGGCCGCGACGACGTCGTCGGCGGCGTAGCCCCGGCCCAGCCGGTCGGCGAAGGCCGGCTCGGCGAACGCGGCCGCGAACGCCTCGGGCGTCCAGCGACCTGCCGCGGCGTCTGCCGTGGCCGCGAGAACCGGCGGCGCCAGCACACCGACCCGCGGCCCGTAGCTGATGAAGACGTTGCCGCTGACCGGCGCGGACGCCTCCGAGGCGAGGTAGACCACGAGCGGGGCGACGTGTCCGGGCGAGAGCCGCTGCGCGTCCTCGGGCCGGTCGGCGAAGATCGGGGAGGTCATCGCGGTCGCGGCCCGTGGGCAGATCGCGTTGGCCCGCACCCCGTACGCCGCGCACCCCTTCGCGGTCGAGACCGTCAGCGCCACGATTCCCGCCTTCGCCGCGGCGTAGTTGGGTTGTCCCGCCGGCGCGTTGAGAAACGCCTCGGAGGCGGTGTTGACGATCGAGGCCCGGACCGGCCGCCCCGCCTTGGCCTCCGCCCGCCAGTACGCCGTGGCCCAGCGGGTGGTGCAGAAGTGGCCCCGCAGGTGGACCCGGAGCACGTCGTCCCACTCCCGCTCGGACATCGTGAAGACCATCCGGTCCCGTACGATCCCGGCGTTGTTCACCAGCACGTCCAGCCGGCCAAACCGCCGTACCGCGCCGTCGACCAGCGCGCCGGCGGCGGCGAGGTCCGCGACGTCCGCGTGGTCGGCGACAGCCTCGCCGCCGGCCGCGACGATCTCGTCGACGACCTCCTCCGCGGCGGTGTCCACGTCGTTGACGACCAGCCGGGCGCCGGCGGCGGCCAGCGCGAGCGCCTCGGCCCGGCCGAGCCCGCGGCCCGCCCCGGTCACGATCGCCACCCGCCCGGCGAGATCCACGGCGGTCACGACCCGCCCCCGAACGTGGTACCGGCCAGGTCGAGCACCGCGGCCCGGCCGTGCCGCTCGAAGAGCCGGTTCCAGGACTCCCGCGCGGCTTCGTCGAACGCGCGGAAGTGGTCGGTCCGCGGCGACCGCCACCACACGGGGTCGTCGACCTCCCACCGGTCGGCCACGAGGGCTCGCTTGTGCACCTTGTTCGTCGCCGTCATCGGCAGTCCGGTCGTGAGCCGCACGAAGCGGGGTACCGCCTTGGGACCGAGGTCGGGCTGTTCGCGCAGCCACCGCTCGAACGCGGCGGGGTCGAAGGGCCGGTCGGCCCGCCAGTGCAGCGCCACCATCAGCTGGTCACCGGCGGCCGGGTCCGGCACCGGGTAGACCGCGAGGTTGACGACGTCCGGGTGGCGCAGCAGCACTCGCTCGATCCCGGCCAGGCCCAGGTTCTCCCCGTCCACACGGGCCCAGTCGCCCCGCCGGCCGGCGAAGTAGAACAGCCCCGTCTCGTCCCGGAAGGCGAGGTCGCCGGTCCAGTACCAGCCGTCCCGGGTACGCTCCCGCTCGGCCTCGGGGTCCTTGTAGTACCCCTCGAACGAGCCCAGGCCGCCGGCGTTGACAAGTTCGCCGACGCACTCCTCGGCGTTGCGGACCCGGCCGTCCTCGATCACGGCCCGCGGGCACTCACGCCCGGTCGCCGGATCCACCACCTGTTCGGCGCCGCTGCCCCGGCCCAGCACGCCCTGCGGGTCGCCCGGGCTGCGGGCGAGGGTCACACCGCCCTCCGTCTGTCCATAGTGGTCGAATACCAGGCAGCCGAACCTCCGCCCGAACTCGACGATGTCGCGCTCGGCCCCCTCGTTGCCGAAGACCACCCGAAGCGGGTTGTCCGCGTCGTCGGGGCGCTCGGGTTGGGCGAGCACGTAGCTCAGCGGCTTGCCGACGTAGTTGGCGTAGGTCGCGCCGAACCGGCGCACGTCCGGCAGGAACCCGGACGCGGAGAACGACCGGCGCAGCGCGATCGCGGCGCCGACGGTCAGCGCCGGCGCGAACCCGGCGATGATGGCGTTCGAGTGGAACAGCGGCATGCAGATGTACACCACGTCGTCCGGGCCGAGCGCCACGCGGTCCGCGACCTTCTTCCCGCGGCGCACGATCGCCCCCTGCGAACTGCGCACCGCCTTCGGCTCGCCGCTGGTACCGGAGGTGAACAGCAGCAGGTACAGCGAGTCCGGGGGTACGGGCGGCGGCACGGACCGGGCCGTCCCATCCGGCTGGGTCGCGCCGAGCTGGTCCACCTCGACAACCGGTACGCCGAGGTCGATCCCGGACAGCAGCGGCGCGAGCGCGGGCTCGGTGACCAGGAGCCGGCAGTCCGCCAACCGGGCGTCCCGCGCCAGCGCCGCGCCCCGGCGGGTGGCGTTGAGGCCGACGACCGTCGCTCCGCACAGGGCTGCCCCGCAGAGCAGGAAGAGGTGCTCCGGAGTCGTTTCGAGCAGGGTACCGACGTGTAGGGGCTCCGATCCCTGGTACGCACGGAGCAGGTCCGCCCACCGGTGTGCCTGCGTCAGCACCTCGTCCCAGGTCCATCGCTGGTCCTCGAAGAGCAGGCCGGTCCGGTGGTCGCCGGCGCGGGCGAGCACGAGGTCACGGACGGTCGTCACCGCGCTGTCGCTCACGGTAGGTCCCTGGGTAGGCCGAGCAGCCGTTCACCGATCACGTTGCGCATGACCTCGCTGGTCCCTCCTCCGATGCTGAGCCCCCGGGTATCCAGGAACGCGTGCTGCCAGTGCCGCGCGTCGGCGCCGTCGCCGAGCCCCGAGCGGCCGAGCAGGTCGAGCCCGAACGCGGCGGTGTCCTGCCGGTGCCCGACGCTGACGAGCTTGCGGACCGTCGGATCCGGGCCCGGTACGCCCTCCCACCGGGCGTGCGAGGCACGCGTGCCGAGCGCCCGGACGGCGTACTCCGCCGCGGCCAGCCGGCCGAGCCGCTCCAGCGTGGCGGGGTCGGGATCCAACGCCCGCGCGGTGGCCAGTACCCGGTCGAAGCCGCCGTCGGCGAAGGCCATCGTGCTCATCGCGGTCCGCTCGGCGGCCAGCGACAGCCGCACCAGCCGCCAGCCACCGTCGACCTCGCCGAGCAGCAGGGAGTCGGGTACGAACACGCCGTCGAGGAACACCTCGTTGAACCGCGCCTCCCCGGTGATCTGCCGCAGGGGGCGGACCTGGACGCCCGGCGCGCTCATGGGGACCGCGAAGCAGCTGATGCCCCGGTGCCGGGGACCGCCGCCGGTCCTGGCCAGGCAGAATCCCCATGTGGCCTCGTGGGCGCGCGAGGTCCAGACCTTCTGGCCGTGCAGGTGCCATCCGCCCTCGACCCGCACCGCCCGGGTCGAGAGGCCGGCCAGGTCCGATCCGGCCCCGGGCTCGCTGAACAGCTGGCACCAGCGTTCCTCGCCGGCGAGGATCGCCGCGATCATCCGGTCGCGCTCCGCGGTGCCCGCCCCGTCCAGCAGTACCGGGAGTATCCAGCGGGCGATGCCCAGGTCGGGCGGCTCGATGCCGTACTCCCGCATCGCCGCCGCGAGCTGAGCCGCCTGGTGCGGCTCGGCCCCGCGCCCCCAGGGCGGCGCGAGCTCCGGGGCGACGAGCCCTTCGGCGGCCAGCGCCGCCCGCTGTCGCTCCGGCGCCAGGCCCGCGCAGCGGCGTATCGCGGCCCGATCCCGCTCCCCCACCTCGCCGCCACCGGACGCCGGCGTGGCCACGGGCAGGCCGTCGGCGAGGCAGCGGCGGCCGAGTTCGGCGGCCCGCCCCGGCGTGGCGGCCAGGCGCTGGTTCACCACCGCGCGCCGCAGGTGCAGGTGCACGTCGTGCTCCCAGGTGAACCCGATGCCGCCCAGGATCTGCAGGCAGGAGCCGGCGCCGGCGACCGCCAGGTCCGGCGCGAGCGTGGCGGCCGCGGCGACCGCGACCGCGCGGTGCGGTGCGTGCCAGGTGCGTGCGGCCTCCCACACGAGGGCCTTGGCGGTCTCCCGCCGCACGAGGAGGTCGGCGCACTTGTGCTTGACGGCCTGGAACGCCCCGATCGGTCGGCCGAACTGCTCGCGGACGGTCGCGTGCGCCGCCGCCGTGCGGGTGCACCAGTCCAGGGTCCCGGCCGCCTCCGCCGCGCACAGCAGGCCGAGGGCGTCGGCGACGGAGGCCGACAGCCCGGACGGGAGCAGGCGGTCGCGCCCGAGCCGGGCGTCGACGGTGCCCGTCGACATCGGCCGTGCCCCGTCGAATGCCGGCAGCGGGCTGACGGCGATCTCTGCCCGCCTCAGCAGCAGCCACCGCTCCCGAGCCGGTCCGTCGCCGGCGACCGCGCGGACGAGGAACAGGTCGGCGTCGGCCGGGCCGACGAGCAGCGGCAGTTCGCCCCGCAGCAGCAGGCCGCCGCCTGGGGCCGGGGTGAGCCGCACCGCGCCGTCCACCGCGACGGCCACGCGGGACCGCCCGGCGCCGATCTCCGTGCAGACCTCGGCCGCCAGCGGGTGATCCAGGTGGTCGGCGAGGGCGAGGGTGGCGAGCAGCCCGGCGAAGTACGCACCGGCGGTCAGCGCGCCGCCGAGGTGTTCGGCGACGAGGGCGAGGTCGAGCGGCTCACCGCCCGCGCCCACCGGCTCCGGCAGGTGCGCGGCGAGGAAACCCAGTGCGGCCAGGTCGCGCAGCGGGTCGGTGCCCTGCCCGCCGGAAAGGGCGGTGCGGGGCTGTTCCGGGCCCGCGTGGCGCCGGGTCCAGCTCTCCAGGGCTCCGGCCAGCAGCTTCTCCTGCTCAGCCCGCGGGTGTACTGCGGCGACGGCCATTACAGCAGCTCAAGAATTGTTCCGGTGGCGAGTGCGCCGCCGGCGCACATCGTGATGAGGGCGTACCGGCCGCCGCGCCGCTCCAACTCGTGCAGCGCGGTGACGATGAGTCGGCTGCCGGTGCTGCCGACCGGATGGCCGAGCGCGATCGCACCGCCATTCACGTTGAGCCGGTCCGGGTCCGCGCCGGTCGCCCGGAGCCAGGACAGCGGTACTGACGCGAAGGCCTCGTTCACCTCGAAGATGTCGATGTCGGACAGACTGAGGCCGGCCTTGTCGAGCACCGCGGCGGTCGCCTCCACCGGGCCGTCGAGCAGGTAGTACGGGTCGCTGCCGACGAGCACATGGGCACGCAACCGCGCCCTCGGCCGCAGACCTCGGGCCTCGGCCAGCGCCCGGTCCATCCAGAGCACGGCCGCGGCGCCGTCGGAGAGCTGCGACGAGGTACCCGCGGTGTGCAGCGCGTCCTCGGCCAGCGGGCGCAGTCCGGCCAGCGCCTCCCGGCTGGTCTCCCGCAACCCCTCGTCGCGGGTCACCGGCGCGGCCCCGTCGGGCCCCGGTACCGCGATGACCTCGCGGTCGAACCGGCCCTCCCGCCACGCCGCGGCGGCCCGCTGCTGCGAGATCAGCCCGAACTCGTCGAGGTCGGCACGGGTGAGCCCGCGACGTTCGGCGATCCGTTCGGCGGAGACGTACTGCGTCGGCATGTCCCACGGCCAGGCGGGCGGGCGCGGCGTGTGCAGGCCCGCCGGCTTGTTCGCGTGCAGGGCGACGGTACTCATCGACTCGACGCCGCAGCCGATCCCGATCCCGATCATGCCGGCGGCGATCTGCGCGGACAGCATGGCGTTCGCCTGCTGCCCCGACCCGCACGCGCAGTCGACCGTGACGGCACCGACGTGCGCGGGCAGTCCGGCGCCGAGCCACGCGTTGCGCGTGATGTTGCTGCTCTGCTCGTTCGCGGTGGTGACGCAGCCGCCGATGAGCAGCTCGACGTCATTGGGTTCGACGCCGGCACGGCTCAGCACGGCTTGCAGCGGCGCGGCCAGGAGGGCGGCCGGGTGGACGCCGTCCAGCCCTCCGCCGCGCTTGCCGACCGGCGTCCGCAGCGCCTCCACGACAACGGGCTCGCTCATGCTTCGTTTCTCTCCCCACAGTGGAGCCAGACGGGTGGACCGGCGACGACGGCGCCGGTCCACCCGGTCAGCGGTGCTAGAAGGACGGTGCCTCGTAGGTGCGGGCGAGCTCCTCGATCGGTTTCGGATCGAAGTCCTTGGCGACCTCGTTGAGCAGCGTGAGGTCGCGCCAGGTGTCCAACGCGATGTCACCGGGGACGAGACTTGCCTGCTTGAGCGGTTCGATGCCGCGGGTGAGCGCTTCGTCGGGCATCAACCCCAGCGACGTCTCCGGGTAGCCCGGCGGCTTCGAGTTCTTCATCCGCTCCTCGACGATGGCCAGCGCCTTGTCGAACGCCTCCTTGTCGCTGTCGGCGGCGGGCTTGGACTCCGGGTAGAGCTTGAGAGCGATGGCGGTGGCCTTCTCCGGCGCCGCAAGCGCGAACACGTACCCCTTGAGCAGTGCGCGAAGGAAGCGCTTGAGGACCTCCGGCCGCTGCTCGAGCATCGTGTTCGTGGCGACCAGCGTCCCAGGCGGCAGCAGGTCCTTGTCGAACTTGGTGTCGAGGCGGTGGGAGGGCAGGCCGGAGTTGTTGAACGCGATGCCGTCGCTGTCGATGCCGCACCAGGCGTCGATCTTCTTCGACCGCAGCGCCTCCGCGACGGCCGCGAGCCCGGAGTTGATCGGTACCTGCTCGATCTGGTCCGCCTGTACGTTGTCGAGCCGGGCCGACTCGAGGCAGTAGATGGCGGTCCCGGTGCCGATCGAGGTGACGCCGATGCGCTTGCCGGCCAGGTCCGCGGGGGACTGCACCGGGCCGTCGTTGGCGACGAAGATGCCGATGTTCGTGAAGGCGGTGAAGAAGACCGACTTGGTCACGGGCTTCTTGCCGGCGAACACGACCTGGCTGAGCGTCGCCGGCACGCCGACGTCGAAGCGCCCCGTCTCCATCTGCGCCAGGGCGATCTCACTGTTGGTCTGACCGCTGGCCTGGATCGTCACGTCCAGGCACTCCTCGGCGAAGAAGCCGAGCTCCTGGGGCACCTGGGCGTAGCCCACGGAGCCCAGGCTCACACTCGCGGCGGCCAGGATGTAGTTGATCTTATCTACGGATTGGCAGTGCCCGGTGTCACCGGACGCGCTCTCGTCGTCGCCCCCTCCGCATCCCACAACTCCGGTGGCGAGCGCGAGGCAGGTCAGGCCGGCCAGGGTTCGACTGCGCCAGCTTCGAGTCACGTTCATGTGATCACCTCCTTTTTCACATATTGGAACCAGGTTTCACAATGCAGAAGCTATGGCCTTGGTCACAGGGTGTCAAGGCCCGCGGTCCGCCTATTGACGGATCTCCAACCGCGCGGTTCCACGGGCGTGGGCACCGCGACTGTTACGGCCTTCGAAGCGCACGGTCACCGCCGTACCGGTCTCTCCGGCGACGCTTTCCACCACGTCGCCGGTGAGCCGCATGACGTCGCCCGGGTAGTTCGGCGCGCCCAGACGCAGATCGATTTCGTGCAGTACCGCCCGCGGACCCGCCCAGTCGGTGAGGTAGCTACTGACCAGGCCCGCGGTCGTCATGATGTTCATGAAGACGTCCGGCGAACCCGCCCGTACCGCGGCATCGCGGTCGTGGTGGCCGGGATAGAAGTCGCGGGAGGCGATCGCCCCGCAGACGATCAACGTGGTGGTGACGTCGATCTCCCGCACCGGCAGCGGCTGCCCAACCGGGATCGCTGCCCCGCCCGTCACAGCGCTCCCCCGCTACGGAACCGCGCCGCGAGCGAGCCGCCGAGCGCCGCCAGATGCTCCGCGGCCCCGCCGAGGGTGAACTCCAGCGTCTTGAACCTGAAGAAGTAGCGGTGCAGCGGGTAGTCGAGGTCGATGCCCACCCCGCCGTGCAGGTGGTGCGCGGCGGAGATGATCCGGTGGCCGCCCTCGGTGGCCCAGAACCGGGCCACCGACACCGCGTCCCGCGCGTCCTCGCCCTGGTCCAGCAGGCTTGCCGCCTTCCACATGGTCCAGGTCATCGCCTGTAGGTCGATGAAGGCGTCCGCCGCACGGCTGGCGACCGCCTGGAAGGAGCCGAGCGGGCGGCCGAACTGCCGGCGCTGAGTGGTGTACTCGGCGGTGAGCGACAGCGCGGCGTCGGCCACACCGCAGATCTCGGCGGCGCTCAACACCAGTTGGTGAGAACGGACCCGATCGAGCAGCGCGGCGCCGGTCTCGCCGGCGAACACATCCGCCTCGCGCAGCAGCGGCCCCTCCACCGCGACCTGGGCGCAGACCTCCGCACCGCTGGTCCGTACGGGCTCCACGACCACGCCGGGATGGCGCGGTCGCAGCAGGACCGCCAGCCGCGCGCCGTCCGGGTCGACGGCCGCGACCAGCAGGCGGTCGGCGCTCGTGCCGTACGGCACGAGCGGCAGGACCCCGTGCGCGGTCCAGCCGCCCTCGACCGGCTTGAGGGTGACGTACGGCGTCGCGTCGACCGTGCCGGCCACGGACGGCAACACCACCGCCCGCCCCGCCGCGACCTGGGCCAGCAGCTCACCGGGACGCTGTGCGGGGGGCAGCCCGGCCAGCGCCAGGGCGGCCGCCAGTACGCCCGACAGCGGCACCGGGGCGACCACGCGGCCCGCCTCCCGCGCGACCAGGCAGGCGTCGAGCGCCCCGCGGGCTGTCCCGCCCACATCCTCGGGCAGTGCGATGCCGAGCAGGCCCGCCTCGGCGAGGACCCGCCACAGGTCGTCGTCCCAGCCGGACGCGGGCAGGGCGGCCAGCCGCTCCGGCGTGACAAGGTCCGCCAGCACCTGCCGGACCAGGCTCGCCACCGCGGTCTGGTCCTCGTCGAACGAAAAGTCCATCACTCTCCCCCGCTCACCCGAGCCGGACGGAACCGCAGCGTGACGAAGTCGACGGAGCCGACCGACTCGCCCGCGGCGTCGGTGTAGCGCATCTCGGTCGTCACGAAGTAGCCCTCGCCCAGGGCGGTCGACTTCCGGGGCGACACCGACCGGATCGTCGCCTGGTAGTGCACCCGGTCGCCGATCGTGAGGTACCGGGTGAAGCGCAGCGTGCAGCCAGTGGCCACGACCGAGGTGTAGCCCGCCTCGGCGAGCACTCCGACCAGCTCTTCTTCCGCGTTGCCCGGCTCGGTCGCGACGGGGAACCGCCGATCGTGATGCGTCCAGGACTGGAGCATCGCCGGTGGCGCGACGATCTGGCCGAACGGTCCGGACTCGGCCCAGTCGGGGTCGGTGTAGCCCGGGTTCTCGTCCCCCATCGCCTGGCACCAGTGCCGGATCATCGGTGCGTTGACCGCGTCTCCGGCGACCCGCGGTGCCCCGCTGGTCCGGCCGACGAACTCCAGCAGGCGCGCGTGCAACTCGTCAGTTGCCAGGTCACTCATGCTCGCACCACCCGATCCAGTCGCCGGGCCACTCGCGGCATCCCGAGGCCGGCCCTGGCCACGATCTCGCGCTGCACCTCGTTCGTCCCTCCACCGAAGGTGTTGATCACCGCACGGCGGTAAGCGAACTCGAGCGCTCCCCACGGCGACTGCCCCCGGGCGCCATCCGCCAGCAGGCTCTCCGCGCCGACCACCTCCATCAGCAGCCGGTAGACCTCCAGCACCGTCTCGGTGCCGAAGACCTTCACCGCCGAGGCGTCGGCCGGAGCGACCTCGTCCCGGCCCACCTCCCACGCCATCCGGCAGTTGAGCAGGTGCATCGCCTCGACCAAGGCGTGGCTGCGGGCCAGGTTGCGCTGTACCCAGGAGATGTGGATGACCGGCTGGCCGTCCCGCTCGGTCGAGCCGGCCCACGCCACGACCTCCTCGTGCAGCCGGACCGCCAGGCCGCCGAACCCCGCCATCGCGATCCGCTCGTGGTTGAGCTGGGTCTGCATCAGCCGCCAGCCCTCACCCTCCGCGCCCACCAGCCGGTCCCGCGGCACGCGCACGTCCTCGTAGCTGGTGATGTAGGTGTCGTACGAGGCCAGAGTGCGGATGGGCGCCGCGCTGAAGCCGGGCGCCGAGGTGTCGACGATCAGCACCGAAATGCCCCGGTGGTCCCGGGTGCCGGCCTCCGTGCGCGCCGCCAACCAGATGTAGTCCGAGGCGGCGCCCCGGCTGGTGAAGACCTTGGTGCCGTTGACGACGTACTCGTCCCCGTCCCGGACCGCCTTGGTGCGCAGTGACGCCAGGTCGGTACCCGCCTCGGGCTCGGTGTAGCCGATCGCGAAGTCGATCTCACCGCGCAGGATCGCCGGCAGGAAAAACGCCTTCTGTTCGGCGGTGCCGTAATCCATCAGCGTCGGCCCGACGGTGTTCAGCGAGATCATCGGGATCGGTGCGCCGGCCCGCTGTGCCTCGTCGTAGAAGATGAACTGGTCCATGGCCGGGCGACCCTGCCCGCCGTACTCCACCGGCCACCCCAGGCCGAGCCAGCCATCGGAGCCGAGGCGCCGGATCCAGGCGCGGTAGCGGGGACCGTGGTCCTCCCAGCGCAGATCGGCGAACTCCCCCTCCAGGTGCGTCCGGAAGTACCGGGAGAGTTCGGCGCGTAGCTGTCGCTGCTCGTCGGTGTAGGTAAGGCGCATGTGGACCGGCCTTCGCCCTTCGACTTGTGAAAGTTGATTCCGTATTGTGGAAGCAGCTTAGGAAGCCTGGCCCGCGCCCGTCAACAGCCCCACCGGAGGAGATCCGATGCACCGCAGCTTCGACGAGTACCGCACCGCGTACCAGCACGTCGCGATGGAGCGCCGCGACGGCATCCTCGAGGTACGCCTGCACACGGACGGTGGCCCGCTGCTGTGGGGAGCCGGGCCACACACCGAGCTCGGCTGGGCCCTGCGGGAGATCGGCGGCGACCCCGGCAACCGGGTGGTGATCCTGACCGGGACCGGGACGGAGTTCATCGCCCGCCTCGACGACAGCTGGGTGGGACCGATGACGCCGCCGAAGTGGGAACGCATCTACACCAACGGCAAGCGGCTGCTCGCCGCCCTGCTCGACATCGAGGTACCGGTCATCGCGGCGGTCAACGGCAAGGCCACCGTGCACGCCGAGCTCGCCGTGCTGTCGGACATCGTGCTGGCCACGCCGGAGACCGTGTTCTCCGACGCGCCGCACTTCCGCTTCGGCACCGTACCCGGCGACGGTGTGCACGCCGTCTGGTCCACGCTGCTGGGCGTCAACCGCGCCCGCTACTTCCTCCTCACCGGGCAGCGCATCTCCGCCGCCGAGGCCAAGGATCTGGGCGTGGTCAACGAGGTCGTCCCCGCCGCCGAGCTGCTGCCGCGGGCGTACGAACTCGCGGAGGCCCTCTGCCAGCAGGACGACATCACGCTGCGCTACACGCGGGAGGTGATGACCGAGCCGTTGCGGCGCCTCGTCGCCGAGCGGGTCGGCCACGGCCTCGCCCTGGAAGGTCTTGGCGCGTTCGCCACCTGGCCCGCCGGCTGAGGCTCACGAGGCGTCGGCGGGGCTGTCGCCGACGAAGTCCGCGGGGGGCGGCCGATCCGGGTCGTCCCGGTAGACCCAGTGCTGCTCGCAGCCCTCGTCGCCCTTCCACCGGCACCGGTGGACCTCCACCCGCAGCAGGTTTTCGTCCGCGGCCCGGTAGCCCTCGAAGCAGCCAGACTCGAACGCCCCCGTGTAGCGCGCGTTCTCCGGATGCGCCTCGCTGTAGTAGACGCACTCGCGGCGCCGCACCACACAACGCCCCTCGTCGTGCTCCGCGTACAGCGCCGCGGCGTGCTTCGGCCCGCGGATGCTGTGCACCAGATCCTGGTAGAGCGCCATCATCCGGGCACTGCCCGCACCCTCCATGTCGTGGGCCTTCAACAACATGGCGTATCCGCGGCCGCCGTACCGCCGGCCGATCTCGCGTGCGATCTCCGTGGCCTTCTCGACGCCGACGATCTCCTCGGCGATGCTGTAGAACGTCTGGAAGTTGTTCTCGATCTGCCGGCCCATGCTGTAGACGAGATGGTCCACGGTCAGTTCCCCGATCGGGATCTCGTACCGGTCCATCCGCTCGCGTTCCTGCGCCGTCAGCCGCTGTCCCGGGTAGAAAAGCAGCGGATCGTTCGCGTACGGCTCCTGCATCCTCTCGATCTCCTCCCGCTGTGGCGCGGCTCCGGCCTACACCCGGAGCAGCACCGCGTTGCCCTCACCGATACCGCCGCACATCGTCACCAGGCCGATCCCGCCACCTCGGCGGCGCAGTTCGGCGACGATCGTCATCACCAGCCGCGCTCCGGTCGCGCCGGTCGGGTGACCGAGGGCGACGGCACCCCCGTTGACGTTGGTCCGCTCCCGAAGCTCGGCCGCCCGGGCCGGATCGCCGCCGGCCAGCCGCAGCGTGGTGACGAGCGGCACGGCCGCGAACGCCTCGTTGACCTCGATGAGGTCGACGTCGGCCAGATCCACCCCGCACCGGTCCAGAACTCGCTGGGCGGCCACCGCCGGGATGGACGCGATCTGCGCCGGAGGTCCCGCCACCGACACCACCCCCAGCACGGTGGCCAACGGTCGAAGGCCACGCGTGCGGGCGAGGCTGGCCGAGGTGACCGCGAGCATCGCCGCTCCGGTGCTCAGCCCCGGCGCGTTGCCGGCGGTCACGGTCGCGCTGCCGTTCACCGTGGGCAGGGCGGCGAGCCGCTCCAGGGTGGTGTCCGGTCGCGGTGACTCGTCGGCGTCGAGCCGGTACGGCCGGGACGCGTCCTCGGGCGACCGGACCGGCGCGATCTCCTCGTCGAACAGGCCCCGCGCGACGGCCTCGGCACACCGCTGCTGGCTGCGCAGCGCCCAGTTGTCCTGCTCGGCGCGGCCCACGCCGTGCAGCGCGGCCTCGTCGGCGGCCTGGACGGCGCGCGGCACGCCAGTGTGCGGGCACGCGATGACGAGTTGGTCGGCGAGCCGCACGTCGCCCAGGCGGTGCCCCCAGCGCAGGTCGTCCAGGAAGAACGGCACGGCACTCAGGTTCTCCGCCCCGCCGGCCAGCACGACGTCGGTCTCCCCGCCGCGCACCCCGCGGGCGGCCAGGGCGAGAGCGGCCAGCGACGAGCAGCAGGCACGGTCCACTGTGTACGCCACTCCCTCCTCGGGGAGCCCCGCGCGCAGCGCGGCCTGCCTCGCGATCGACCGGTCCGAGCCCGGGAAGTTGACACCGAGGACCAGCTCGTCCACATCGGACCCGTGCAGCCCGGCCCGCTCCACTGTGGAACGGATCGCGACCGCCGCGAGCGCCGGGACGGACGCCTCCCGCAGCGCTCCGCCGAACGAGCCGAACGGCGTGCGCGCCGCCGCCACGAGCACCACGTCCCGCTCAGACATGACGCTCCTTTCCCGCCCAGTACGGCTCCCGCAGCACCCGCTTGGCGATCTTCCCGGTCGATCCCCGCGGCAGCGCGGCGACGAACTCGACCGAGCGGGGCTTCTTGTAGCCGGCCAGCGTCGCGGCGCAGTGCTCGACAAGCTCCCGCTCCGAGGGCGTGCTCCCCGGCCGAGGTACCACGACCGCCTTGACCGCCTCGCCCCAGTGGTCGTCGGGTACCCCGATCACCGCCACCTCGGCGACCGCCGGATGCCGCGCGAGAGCGGCCTCCACCTCGGCCGGGTACACGTTGTATCCACCACTGATGATCATCTCCCGCAGTCTGTCCATGATGGACAGACGGCCGTCGTCGTCGCGGCGGGCGACGTCCCCGGTGCGGTACCAGCCATCCTGGAAGACCTCCCGATCCGCGTCTGGCCGCCCCCAGTAGCCCCGCATCACGTTCGGACCGCGAACCCACAGCTCGCCGGGCTGCCCGTCCGGCACGTCCTTCCCGTCTCCACCGACAAGCCGGGTTTGCACGGTGGTCACCTCGCGACCGGCCGAGCCGAGCCGGGCCTGCTCGTCCGCCCGTAGTACGAGCACTGGATGCGGCGCCTCGCACGAGCCGTAGACCTGCACGAACCGCGGCCCGAACACCTCGATCGCCTCCTCCTGCCGGGCCGGGGCGATCGGCGAGCCGCCGTACGTGATCGCGCGCAGCGACTCCGGGCGGTCGGGACGCCCCCGTGCCGCCTCGGTCAGCGCGGCGATCATGGTGGGGACCAGGAAGCTGTGCGTCGCGCGCTCGCGCGCCACCAACTCCAGGAACCCCTCGGGATCCCAGGAGCGCACCGGCAGGTTGCGGCTACCGCGCAGGAAGTGCGCGAGCACCTTCGACCCGCTGCCGTGCGCCATCGATCCCACGTGCACCATCCCGTCACCGGGGCGCGGATCGATCTCGTCGGCGAGCATGTTCACCGTCGCGGCCAGCCGGCTGCTGTTCGTCGCGGTGGCCCCCTTGGGCCGTCCAGTCGTGCCGGAGGTGTAGAGCAGGAAGCTCGGCGCGTCGGGCTCCAGCACCACGCCGGCGGGCGTGTCACTGGCTCCGGCGAGCAGATCCTCGTAGTCGAGCCCGAGGCGACCGGCGCCGAGCCGGATCAGGTGGCGCAGGTCCGGGCAGCGCGCCTTCAACTCCGCCGCGGACTCCTCCTCGCCGGCGTCGAAGAGCAGAACATCGGCGCCCGAGTCGGTGAGCAGGAAGGCCCGCTCGTCCAGCGTCAGCCGGGTGTTGACCGGGACCCGCACGCGGCCGGACTTCGCGATGCCGAAGTCGACCTCGACCGATTCGAGCCGGTTGGGCAGCAGCATCGCGACCCGTCCACCGACCGCCCCGCCCAGGCCCGCGAGCGTGTTGGCCAGGCGGTTGGAGCGCCGCTCGACATCGGCGAAACTGGCCGTACGCTCGCCGTCGACCACTGCGGGCCGGCTGCCGAACCAGGCCGCGGCGCGCGCGATCAGGACGTCGATCGTAACCATGTCGGGCTCCCCCCTGGAGGTGTGGACCAGACTTCCACAATATGACAACATCAGGAAGTGCCTGATGACCGATTGGCCGCAGAGGTCGGCCGGTGGGGCGAGGACCACCGGGACCGCCTCTCCGCACCCGACGACCGCACCGTCTCGGGGCTGCCCGTCGCGCCTCTCTACACACCGCTCGACATCGCCGACGGGCCCGACGACCACCTGACCCAGCGCGGGCTCCCCGGCGAGTTCCCGTTCACCCGCGGCATCCGGCCCGGGATGTACCGCGAGGGCCTGTGGGTCATGGGGCAGTACTCCGGTCGCGCCTCACCCGCCGAGACGAACCGCCGCATCCGCAGCCTCCTCGCCAGCGGTCAGCGAGGATTCTCGGTCGCCCTCGACCTGCCGACCCAGAACGGGCTGGACTCCGACCACCCGCTCGCCGCCGGCGAGGTCGGCAAGGTGGGGGTACCGATCGACACGCTCGCGGACATGGAAGACCTGCTCGACGGCATCGCCCTCGACCAGGTGTCCCAGATCCGGACCACCGCGAACGCCATCGGCCCGATCGCCGTCGCCCTCTTCGTGGCCGGCGCGGAGGCACACGGCTACCGGCCGGCCGACTTCAAGGTGATGCTGCAGAACGACGTGCTCAAGGAGTACCTCGCCCGCGGGACCTACATCTTCCCGCCGCGCCGGGCGCTGGAGTTCACCGTCGACGTCATTGAGTACTGCGCCCGGGAGCTGCCGCACTGGGAGCCGATCGAGTTCTGCGGATACCACATCCGCGACGCGGGCGGCTCGGCTGTGCACGAGTTGGCGATCGCGCTCGCCAACGGGATCGAGTACATCGACGCGGCGCTGCGCCGCGGCCTGCGGGTGGAGGACTTCGCCCACAACGTCTACCTGTTCCTCGCCGCACACATCGACCTGTTCGAAGAGGTGGCGAAGTTTCGGACCGCCCGGCGGATGTGGGCGCGGCTCATGCGCGACAGCTATCACGTGACCGACCCGCGGGCATGCGCGGCGAACATCTTCGTCTACACGCTCGGCAGCCTGCAGACCGCGCAGGAGCCGTTGAACAACGTCGTGCGCATCGCCTACCAGTCCCTCGCGGCGATTCTGGGCGGGGTGCAGACGCTCGCCACGTCCTCGTACGACGAGGCGCTTCAGCTCCCCGGGGAACAGGCCGTACGGATCGCGCTGCGGACCCAGCAGATACTCGCTCACGAGACGGGGGTGACGCGCACGGCCGACCCGCTCGGCGGCTCGTACGTGGTGGAAGCCATGACCGACCGGCTCGAACGGGAGGTGACGGAGGAGCTCGAACGCATCCGGGACAACGGTGGCGCGCTGGCCGCGCTGGAGTCGGGCTGGCTGCGCGGCACGCTCGACGACGAGGCGTACCGCCAGCAGATGCTGATCGAGCAGGGACACCGCACGGTCGTCGCGGTGAACCGCTTCGCCACCGACCAGCCGCCCGAGCTGGGTGACTTCGGCGGCGGCCCGGACGGCGACATCGAGGCCGCGCAGCGTGAACGGCTGGCGAAGGTCAAAAGCGACCGTACCCACAGCGCCGTGGCCGACAGCCTCGACGAGGTCGCCGCGGCAGCGCGCCGGGGCAGCAACACCGTCCCCCCGATCCTCGCCGCGATCCGCAGCTACGCCACTGTCGGCGAGATCTGCCAGGCGCTGGCGTCGGTTTGGGGACGCGCCTCGGCCCGCTGAGTCGGGAGGCGCGCCCCTCCCCCACCGCGTCGTTTGCGGCACGTGGTGGATGCCGAGGTGTTCAGCAGCAGTTGGTTGCCGCCACGGGCAACTGGCCGGCGACCGTCTCGGCATTCGTATCGGGTTCGCCGCAGCGGCACGCTCCGCCGTCGTCGTGCTTGGCGAGCCGGTCGGCGTCGCCCTTGACCACGTAGACCTCCCACGGCTCCTGGCCGGGGCCGTGCACCCACACCTTGTCCTGCAGCGCGTAGCAGCACTCGGTGTTCTCCTCCGGCACGGTCAGCAGCCCCGCCTCCCGCAGCCGGCTGGTCGCGGCGGTGACCTCGTCACCGCTGAACACCTCGACGCCGAGGTGGTCCATCACCGTCGGCTGGTCCGCCTCGCCCTCGATCAGGACCAGTTTGAGCGGCGGCCGCTCGACAGCGAAGTTCGCATACCCCGGGCGCAGCTTCGCCGGCGCGACGCCGAACAGCTTCGTATAGAAATCGATGGACCCCTCAAGGTCGGAAACCCGCAACGCGAGCTGAACACGCGACATCCGCACACCTCCACGGCTATCTAGATGACTCTCTAAACAGCTTGTGCCTTGCTTAGAGAACTGTCAACCTAGAGAGGTGTCTAAGCAAGAACGGATGTTGCCGGTCATCGCGTCGACCTCGGAGTGTTGCGAGCCGATGGTCAGCGAGGCGTTGAGCCCGCAGGGGGCGGCCGAGCTGGCCCGCGCCTTCAAGGTGTTGGGCGACCCGGTCCGGCTGCGGGTGCTGTCGCTGATCGCCGCTCGCGGGGGCGGCGAGGTCTGCGTCTGCGAGATCACCGAGGCGTTCGACCTGACCGGCCCGACGATCTCCTACCACCTGCGCCAGCTGCGCGAGGCCGGCCTGGTCGACTGCGAACGCCGCGGCACCTGGGTCTACTACTGGATCGTCCCGGCGAAGCTGGCCGGACTCTCGCAGTTCCTCGACCCATCCGAGGTTCCCGCCGAGGTCGGCGGGTGAGCCTGGCCCGCCGGGCCACCGCCGAGCTGGCCGGCACCGGGCTGCTCGTCGCCGCCGTTGTCGGCTCCGGGATCGCCGCCGCCCGGTTGTCGCCGCACGACACCGGCCTGCAACTGCTGGAGAACGCGGTCGCCACCGGGCTCGCGCTGAGCGCGCTGATCCTCACCTTCGGGTCGGTCTCCGGCGCCCACTTCAACCCCGCCGTTTCGGCCGTCGACTGGTGGCTCGCCCGCCGCACCGGCACCGGCCTGACCTCCGGCGAACTCACCGCTTACATCGGCGCACAGACCGCCGGGTCGATCGGTGGCGCGGTGCTCGCCAACCTCATGTTTCGGCTGCCAGCGGTCACTCCAGCCGCCACGACCCGCCACGGCCCGCACCTATGGCTGGCCGAGTGCATCGCGACCTGCGGGCTCGTCCTGCTGATCGTCTCCCTGGCCCGCTCCGGTCGCACCAGCGCCGCCCCGGCCGCGGTCGGTGCCTACATCGCCGCCGCCTACTGGTGGACCTCCTCCACCAGCTTCGCCAACCCCGCCGTCACCATCGGCCGGACACTCAGCGACACCTTCGCCGGCATCGCGCCCACCTCGGCCCCAGGTTTTCTCGCGGCGCAGGCAGCCGGTGCTCTGCTCGCCCTCGCCGCGATCGCCTGGTGGTTCCCACACGCCCGGCCGGCGGCGGGCCTCATCGTCCCGCACGAGCAGGAAGCGACCTCTCGATGACGCATACCAACTCCGGGATCCAGATCGCGCCAATGACCGATCAGCACGCCAGGCGTGTGCTCGACATCTACCGGCTCGGGATCGCCACCGGCAACGCCACCTTCGAAACCGAGCCACCCACCTGGGCCCAGTTCACCGCCACGCGCCTGCCCGACCATCGCTTCGTCGCGCTGGACGCCACCGGCACGGTGCTCGGCTGGGTCGCCTGCACCCCGGTCTCCGACCGCTGCGTCTACGCCGGTGTCGTCGAGCAATCCGTCTACGTCCACCTCGACCACCAAGGCCACGGCATCGGCCGCGCTCTACTCCAAGCGCTGATCACTTCCACCGACGCCGCCGGGATCTGGACCGTTCAATCCGGGATCTTCCCCGAAAACACCGCCAGCCTCGCCCTTCACGCCGCCTGCGGCTTCCGCACCGTCGGCACCCGCCATCGGATCGGCCAGCATCACGGCGCCTGGCGCGACGTCATCCTCATCGAACGCCGCAGCCCCACCATCACCTGAGCGCCGGAGCCACCATGACCAGCAAGCCCAGCATCCTGTTCGTCTGCGTCCACAACGCCGGCCGTTCCCAGATGGCCGCAGGCTGGCTGCGCCACCTCGCCGGTGAGGCCGTCGAGGTCCGCTCCGCCGGATCCGAACCCGCCGACCAGATCAACCCCGTCGCTGTCCAAGCGATGGCCGAAGTCGGCATCGACATCACCACCGGACAACCCAAACAGCTCGACCACACGGCCGTCGAGGACAGCGACGTCATCATCACCATGGGCTGCGGCGACACCTGCCCGATCTTCCCGGGCAAACGCTACGAGGACTGGAAACTCGACGACCCCGCCGGCCAGGACATCGACGCCGTCCGCCCCATCCGCGACGCCATCCGCGCCCACGTCGAGCGACTCCTCGCCGAACTGACCACCAAACCCCGACCCAGTGGTCAGCGGCCAGGCGGGGCGCGGGCGAGAGATGGCCGATGAGACCTCGCCCGCGGGTCGACGGGCCGGGTTGCCGACCGGCTGAGCGCCGAACCGGGTAGCCTGCCGCCCATGCAGCCCTCTTCGAAGCTGGAGCGCCGGGTGGTGACCGCCGCCGAGCAGGCGCTGACGCGCCAGCGTTTCGTGAGCCCGCTCGATGTGCTGACTGGGATGGGCTGGCTACCGCCCGGGCTGGTGATGGACTGGCGGCAGGGCCGCCTGCCGCATCTGGAGGCGGTCTCGGCGGTGTCGGCCGACCGGCTTACCGATGCGCTGGAGGTGTTCCACCGCTGGGCGGCCGGCCGTGGCCTGCGGTCCACCGAGGTCGAGTATCTGGCCGCCACCCGCGACCGGCGGCCGCTGCGTTTCACTGCCGCCGGTGATCCGGTACTCGAGCTGACGTACCGCACCCACTGGATGCCGGCGGACCTGCCGGAGCGGCAGCGAGAGCGGCTGACCGCCCGACAGAGCAAGCCGCCGGACCTGGTGGTGGTGCAGCCGATGAAGGCGTTCACCTGCGTAGGCTGCGAGCGCACCGACGCCGACATGCTGATGATGGAGGACACCGGGCCGGCTTGCCTCACCTGCGCGGACCTCGATCACCTGGCGTTCCTGCCAGCCGGCGACGCGGCGCTGACGCGTCGGGCGAAACAGGCCAGCCGGCTTTCGGCGGTGGTGGTGCGATTCAACCGTTCCCGCAAGCGCCACGAGCGACAGGGACTCCTGGTCGAGCACGCCGCGGTCGAGCAGGCCGAGCAGCAGTGCCTGTCCGACGAGGAGGCCCGTGCCCGCCGCCGCGACCGGGACCGGCAGCGGCGAGAGGCCACGGACGAGCGGTTCCAGCAGGAGTTGGCCGAACAGATCGGCCGGCTGTTCCCCGGCTGCCCGCCGCACCGCGCGGCGGCGATCAGCCGACACACCGGTACCCGAAGCAGCGGCCGGGTGGGACGCAGCGCCGCCGGTCGGGCGCTCGACCCAGACGCCGTGACCCGGGCCGTGATCGCCTCGGTACGACACGAGGACACCGAGTACGACGAACTGCTGATGGCCGGTGTGCCACGGGAGCAGGCCCGGGAGCGGATCCGCGAGGACATCGACCGGGTCCTCGAGCGGTGGCGCCGCCCGGCTTGAGCGTGAGACCCTGTCTCGACCTCATTACATGTTGTACATGCCCAGCCGCTCCCACCCGGACCGCCGTCCGCGGTCGGAGATGGTTCCGCTCCGTGGATCTCCACTCGCACGAGACCGTCGAGATCACCGCGGTGACGAGGGTGTGGATCTCACCCCGACGCTCGTGTGGGAGTCGCGTTACCGGCCGACTTGCCATCCGCCGCCGAGGGCGCGCAGCGCGTTGAGGATGACGGCTACGTCGATGCCCTCCTGGAGGAACGCGCCGGCCACCGGAGGTAGCAGCCCGAACGCGGCAGCGACCATCGCGACCACCGCCATTCCCATTCCCGCGCCGGCGCTTTGCACCGCGATCGTCCGGGACCGGCGGGCGATCTCCACGGTGTCCGCGAGCCGGTCGAGGCGGTCGACCGACAACACCGCGTCCGCCACGTCCGCGGAAGCTGTCGCCCCGGTCGCCCCGAGCGCCACTCCCACCCCGGCGCTCGCCAACGCGGGCGCGTCGTTGACGCCGTCGCCGACCATCACCGTCACCGCCCGGTCCGACTCCGCGCGTACCCGAGCGGCTTTGTCCTGGGGTGAGCAGCGGGCCACCACGTCGTCCACGCCCACCGCGTGGGCCACCCGCTCGGCGGCTTCCGGCCGGTCACCGGTCAGCATGACCAATCGGCGGAATCCGGCCTGCCGCAGCCGCCGCACGGTTTCGCCGGCGTCCGGCCGCACCGGGTCGCGGAGGAGCACGGCACCGGCGAGGGTGCCGTCGAGGCTCACCCACACCGGCGAGAGGCCGTCCGACTCTGCCTGCCGCCGCTCGTGTACGGCCCAGTCCGGCAGGTCAGACTCGTGCTGCCCGACCCGGACCAGGTGCCCGTCGACCCGGCCCCCGACCCCCTGCCCCGGTTCCTCGGTCATCTGCGCCGGCACCGCCAGCCGCATGCCCCTGTCCTTGGCCTCCCGCACGATCGCGGCGGCCAGCACGTGGGGAGACAGTTGCTCGACCGAGGCGGCCAGCCGCAGCAGTTCGTCACGGTCGCCACCTGGCGTGGTCACCACCCGCGCCGACTCGGGCCGACCGGTGGTCAACGTTCCGGTCTTGTCCATCAGCAGCGTCTGTGCCCGGCCCAGCCGCTCCAGCGAACCGCCGTCGCGGACCAGAACCCCCCGCCGCGCCGCGCGGGACAGCCCGGACACGATCGCGATCGGCGTGGCCAGCAGCAGTGGACATGGCGTCGCCACCACCAGTACCGCCACCGCCCGTACGAACTGTCCAGAAGCCGCCCACGCGATCACGGCCAGGGCCAGGGTGAACGGCACGAACAGTGCGGCATACCGGTCGGCCAGCCGCACCATCGGCGCCTTCTCCGCACTGGCCTGCTCGGCCAGGCGCACGATTCCCGCGTACGTGCTCTCGGCCGCCGTAGCCGTCGCCCGCAATCCGAACGCCGCGCCCGCGTTGACCACACCGCTGGCCAACCGGTCGCCGGCCCGCCGCTCGACCGCCTGGGACTCGCCGGTCACCACCGACTCGTCCAGCGTGGCCGCGTCCTCGCCGACGCCGTCCACCGGCACGACCTCACCCGGCCCCACCAGCAGCCGGTCACCTTCGCGTACCTCGTTCACGTCGACGTCCTGGATCCCGCCGTCCGGGCAGCGGCGTCGCGCCCGGCGAGGTGCCCTGGCCAGCAGCGCGTGCAGATCCCGGGTGGCCCGCCCCTGGGCGTAGGTCTCCAGCGTGTGCCCGGTGGCCAGCATCAGCGCCACCACCGCCCCAGCCAGGTACTCCCCGATCACCAGGGAGCTGATCAGCGCCAGCGTCGCGATGACGTCCACACCGATCCGGTGCCGCCGCAACGACTGGACGAACCACTGGAGCGTCACGGTCAGCGTGACCAGAGCGGTCGCCGCCCAGCACGCGTGCGCCGCACCGCGCTGGCCGGCGAACCACAGGCCCGCGCCCAGCAGCACCACCACCGTCAACGCGACCAACGGTGCGAAAGCCCGCCACCTGCGCCACCACCCGGCGACCAGACCGCTGCCGCCCGCACCCACGTCTCTCACCCCCACCGGGTCAAGGCATAACCCCTGCCCCGACATGGGCCAAGGCGGCCGGCCATGCCGCCAACGTAGCCACGCGCAACGTCGACAGCGCCCGGAACACCGAAGCCCGCAGGACGACCCCACGCCATCCGGGTGAGCGGGACGGTACGCAGGCACGGGCTCATCTGGCCACAGTGGACATGACCGGTGTGGCGGTCCCGGTGTTCCGCCCGGGCCGTTCCCTGTTCGCGAAGCCGAGGACGGCGCGCGGTGCGGCACTTAGTCTGACGATGGCCCGAGAGACGGACGGGGGTCCGCGGATGCGCGCACTGCGGTTGATGAGATGGAAGTCCGAGCCGGAGCTCGTGGAGGTGCCCGAGCCGACGCCTGGCCCTGCACAGGTGGTGGTCCGGATCGGTGGCGCCGGCGCCTGCCACTCCGACCTGCATCTGATGGACGAGTTCGAGCCCGGCACCCTGCCCTGGAATCCACCGTTCACCCTCGGCCACGAGAACGCCGGCTGGGTACACGCCCTGGGAGACGGGGTGACCCACCTGGCGGTCGGGCAACCGGTGGCCGTCTACGGCGCGTGGGGCTGCGGCTTCTGCGCGCGCTGCCGGGTGGGCGTCGACGCGTACTGCGAGAACCCCGCCGAGGCGCCGGTGCCGAGCGGGGGCGGCGGCCTCGGGCTGGACGGTGGCATGTCCGAGTACGAGCTGGTGCCGGACGCCCGGCACGTCGTCGCGCTGCCCGAAGGACTCGACCCGGCCGACGCGGCCCCGCTCACCGACGCTGGGCTCACCCCGTACCACGCGATCCGCCGCTCCCGGCACCGGCTCGTGCCGGGCAGCACGGCGGTGGTGATCGGGGTCGGTGGCCTTGGCCACGTGGGCGTGCAGATCCTCAAGGCGACCACGGCGACCCGGGTGATCGCGGTGGACACGCGGGCCGAGGCGCTGGAGCTGGCGCAGAAGTACGGGGCGGATCTGACCGTGCTGTCCGGTGACACGGCCGCGGAGCAGATCCGCGAGGCCACCGGTGGTCTGGGCGCCGACCTGGTGCTCGACTTCGTCGGCGCGGATGCCACGCTGCGCCTCGGCGCCTTGGCGGCCCGAATGGTCAGCGACCTGACCATCGTCGGCATCGCCGGTGGCACCCTGCCGGTCTCGTTCTTCGGCATCCCGTACGAGATGAGCGTCACCACCACCTACTGGGGCAGCCGGCCAGAGCTGGTCGAGGTGCTCGACCTCGGCGCCCGAGGGCTGGTCCGCCCCCAGACCACCAGGTTCGCGCTGGAGGATGCGCTCAGCGCGTACCGGCAGATGCGCGAGAAGACGCTGCTGGGGCGGGCCGTCATCGTGCCGTAGGCCCGGAGGGGCGGCGTTCGGGCTCCGCTCACCCTCGGTTCGCGCGCTCCGGCGTAGACCGGGCAGGCCAAATGCCCTGATCTCCGGCATTGCCTGGCCCAGCCTCCGGCGAGCCGTAGCGTGACGGCCCGAGGGGGCAGTCGCTCTGGTCCTGACCGTGGGCGGCGCCGTCCGGTCCCGACCCGTGAATACCGAGGAAGGTGCGCGTGGACGAGAAAGAGCGTTACGACACCAACCGTGAGGCACGGCACGACGCGGCTGCCGATGCCGGGCGGACGCCGAGTCTGCGAACGGGGGCGATGGCCCGCTTCGTCGGCGCCGTGCTCTACGACACCGGCCGCCACACCGACCGGGAGCGGAAGCCGCAGTCGGACGAAGACGACGGGACGGCGGCGTAGCCGGAGGTGCGCGCGACAGTGACAGGACCGCGAGGGCGACGGCATCCGCGGTCCCCTCTTGGCGAGCCCTGCCTCGTGGAAGGAGCGCTACCGGTGCCGGCAATCCGTGATCTGCTCGAACGCTTCCGTCCTGCTGTCGCGCCGGGGGCGGCGACCGCCGAGCGGCGCGAGGCAGTCGCGGCCGAGCTCGAGCCCGTGTTCGCCGCGCTGGCGCGGACGGAGCGGGAGTGCGACGAGTTGCGGGACACGGCCACGTCTGAGGCCGAGCAGCGCCACGCCGACTCTGCCGAACGGGTCCGCGCCGTCCTCCGCGCGGCCCGCGCCGACGCGCCCGCCGAACGGGCCCGCGCCGCAGCCCGCGGGTGGGCTGCCGGGACGGCCGACCTCGACCATGTCGTGGCCGCCGGCCGGTCCGCTGCCCGGGATGAACGGGACCGGGGTGAGGAGCAGTTGCCGGGGCAGGTCGCCGCCGTCGTGGCCGCTGTCCACGCCGATCTGGCCTCGCTGGGCGAGGGTGATTCCGCATGAGTGCCCGCTGGGTTGCCGGCAGCGTACGGGCGCGGGCCCTGGCGCGGCGGCGGCTCGACGCCGAGCGGGTCCGCACGCTCGCCGCGTCGCATTCCGCGGCCGAGGCGGTAGGTTCGCTGGCCGGGTCCCAATACGGCGACCGGGTGCGCACGGACCACGATGTGGCCGCCGCCCAGCGTGCTGTGGCGGAGGCCCTGCTGTGGGACCTGCGGGTACTGGCCGGCTGGCTTCCCCGCGAGGGTGTCGAGGCGCTGCGCGCGCTCGCCGGCTGGTTCGAGATCGCGAACGTCGACGAGCACCTGCGGGCGCTCGCCGGCGAGCCGGCTGATCCGCCGTTTCGGCTCGGACACCTGGCGACCGTGTGGCCGCAGTTGGCCGCCGCCACCTCGCCGTCGCTGCTGCGGACCGCGCTGGCGGTGTCGCCGTGGCGCGACCCGGGCAGCGCCGAGCCCCGCGACATCCAGGTCAGCATGCGCCTGGCCTGGGCGGAACGGGTGGCCAGCCGGGCGCCTTCCGCCGCGGGATGGGCCAGGGCCGCGGCGGCGCTGCTGGTGGCCCGGGCGGGACCGGCCAGCGGTGGCCGGCTGCCGGGCGGTGCGGCCGAGACGGTCGCCCGGCTTCTGGGACCGGCGGCGGCCCACGCCGGGTCGCTGCCGGAGCTCGCCACCGCCGTACCTGTACGGGTCCGGTGGGCGCTCGACGGGCTCGACCTGCCGGCCGATCTGTGGACCGCGGAGGTGCGCTGGTGGCGCCGGATCGCCGCGGAAGGGGCGGCGATGCTGGGCCGGGGCGGGTTCGGGCCGGAGTCGGCGATCGGCGCGGCCGCCCTGCTGGCCGCGGACGCCCGGCTGGTCCGCGCCGCGATGGAGGCGGCGGCACGCGGTGGCGCCCGGGAGGCGTTCGATGCGGTGGCCTGAGCCGGCGGCGCCGATGGCGATGACCCGGGTGGCTCTGGTCGTGCCCCAGCACGCGTTGCGCGACCTTCTGGTCCGTGTCGCGGACGCCGGCACCGTGGAGATCGACCAGGTCACGCCGCCGGCTGACCTGCCGCTCGGCGACGCGGCCCGGGCCCTGCAAGGGGCGGCGGATCGCGGCCAGCCGTCCCCGCTGCTGTCGGAGGCCGCCCCAGACCTGGACGCGTTGGTCCATGCCGGTCGCGCCGACCTGCTCGCCGGTGAAGCGGAGCTGTCCGGGTACGCCGCGCAGGCGATCGTCCGCGGCCGGGTCGCCGCCCTGGTCGGCTGGACCCCGACCGCGGGACTTCCCGAGCTGTCGGCCCGGCTCACGGAGATCGGCGCCGCCGCCGTGCGGTTGCCGCCACCACCGGGCGTCGACCCGCCCAGCGCGCCGGCCACCGGTAGGGCGCGCAGGGCGTTCGGCCCGCTCGTGGACACCTACGCCACGGTGCCGTACCGGGATGTCGACCCGAGCCTGCCGGCGGGGATCGCGTACGCCGTCATGTTCGGCGCGATGTTCGGCGACGTGGGACACGGCGCGCTGCTGATGGTGCTGGCCCTGCTGGTGCGCTCCGGCCGCCTGCTGCCGGCGCTGCGGCCGCACTGGCTGTTCGTCGCCGCGGCCGGCGGCTGCGCCACCTTGTTCGGTCTGGCGTACGGAGAGTTCTTCGGCCCGACCGGTGTGGTGCCGGTGCTGTGGCTGTCGCCGATGGACCACCCGGTACCGCTGCTGCTGGCCGCCGTCGGGTTCGGCGGCGTGCTGCTGGCGGGGGCGTACGTGCTGGGCATCGTCGACCGGCTGCGGGAGGGCGGCTGGCCCGTGGCGCTGTACGCACCATCGGGCTTCGCGGGAGCGCTGCTGTTCGTCGCCGCCGGTCTGGCCGCGGCCGCCTGGCGCTGGCATGTGCCCGCGATGGGCCTGGCCGCGGGCGCGCTGGCGCTGCTCGGCGCGGTTCTGGCGTTCGTGGGCCTGCGGGCGGGCAGCGGCGGCGGCCCGTCCGGCACGGTCCAGGCCGCTGTCGAGTTGTTCGACCTGGTGGTGCGGCTCGGCGCCAACGTCGCCTCGTTCGCCCGGCTCGCCGCGTTCGGGCTGACCCACGCTGTCCTGGGCTGGATCGTCTGGCGGGCGACCGTAGCCCTTTGGGACCGCGGCGGACTCCTGCTCGCCGCCGCCGTGCTCGTCTTTCTGATCGGCAACGCGCTCAGTTTCGGCCTGGAGGCGCTGGTGGCCGGGGTTCAGGCGCTGCGACTGGCCTACTACGAACTGTTCTCGCGGGTATTCCGTCTGGAAGGGCGCCCGTTCCGGCCGTGGCGGGTGCCGACCGCGCCGGCCGAAGCTCCCGAGGAGGCAGCATGTCCCGTAAGCGCGCGATAGCCGCGCTCTGCGCGCTGGCGGCGTTCGCCACCGCCCTGACCGTGCTGCTGTTAGGTGCTCCGGTCGCCGCGGGGCCACTGGCCGCGGCCCCGGCTGGCGGGTCCGGTGGGATCGCGCTGCTCGCCGCGGCCATCGCGGTCGCCGGCTCCTCGATCGGGGCCGCCATCGCGGTCGCGCAGACCGGTGCGGCTGCCCTCGCCGCGATAAGCGAGCGGCCCGAGCTGTTCGGCCGGGCGATGGTCATCGTCGGCCTCGCCGAGGGCATCGCGATCTATGGCCTCATCGTCGCGGTCATCCTCATCGGCCGGGCGTGACCGCGATGGGCACGGTCGCGGTCATCGGCGAGGAGGAGCTTGTGGCGGGCTTCGGGCTGGCCGGTGCCGTCGTGCTGCCAGCCCGGGACGAGTCGCAGGCCCGGGCGGCCTGGCAGCGCCTGCCCACCGACGCGGCGGTGGTGATCCTGACCGCGACAGCCGCGGACGCCCTCAAGGAGACCTACCCGGCCCCCGCGCAGACCCCGTTCGTGGTGGTGATGACGTGAACCGCCTCGACCCCGTGCTCGCGCCGGTGCGGGCGGCGCTGCTGGCGCGGGCTCGCGAGGAGGCCGACCAGATCCGCGAACGTTCCGAAGTGGACGCCCGGGATGCCGTGACGGCGGCGACCATGGAGGCCGACCACATCCGCCAGCACGCCCACGCCGAGGGCGAGGCGCACGCCGCCACGGCCGTCGCCGCCGCCCGCAGCCAGGCCCGTGAGCAGGCCCGGGCGCTGGTGCTGGGCGCGCGGCGGGAGGCGTACGAGCGGCTGCGGGACGCGGCACGACGCGCGGTCGCCCGGATGGGCGCCGAGCCGGAGTTCGCCCCGATACGCCAACGGATGGTCGCGGCTGTCCGGGCGACGCTCGGGCCGGACGCCCAGATCACGGACGTACCGGACGGTGGCGTCGCCGGAGCCGCCGACGGCCGCCGGCTCGACCTGTCCCTGACCGGGTTCGCCGACCGCGCTGTCCAGGCCGTGGCCGGCCGGGAGGCCGAGACCGGGCCGCCGGCGACGGCCGACCGGCGGACGCCGCGAGAGGAGAGGCCGTGAACGCCGGGGTGGTGCGGCGGGTCAACGGCCCTCTCGTGGAGATCGACGGGCTGGCCGGGCTGGCCATGGCCGAGCTGCTCCAACTCGGCACGGCCGGGCTGCCGGCCGAGGTCACCGCGCTCTCCGGCGGCCGCGCCACCGCGCAAGCCTACGAGTACACCGGCGGCCTGCGCCCGGGCGAACCGGTACACCGCCTCAGCCGCCCCCTCGCCGCCCGCCTCGGCCCCGGGCTGATCGGCGGCGTCTACGACGGGCTGCTGCGCCCACTCGCCGGCGCGGACACCTGGCTCGCGCCCGGCGCGGCCCGTGCCGCCGGCCCGCGGGCGTGGACCTTCACTCCCGGCCCGACGGCGGGTACGCGAGTCGGACCCGGCGATCACCTGGGAACGGTTGGCGACGCCGGACCGGTCGAGCACCGGGTCCTGGTGCCGCCCGGCGTGGAAGGTCGCCTCGACGACCTGCGCCCCGCCGGGCGGTACCAGGACGACGAACCGGTCGCGACCATCGACGGCACGCCGGTAGCGCTCACCTCCTGGTGGCCGGTGCGCAAGCCGCGGCCGTTTCCGCACCGCCTGCCCAGTGCCGCGCCGTTGGTGACCGGCCAGCGGGTGCTGGACGCCGTCTTTCCGATCCTCAAAGGCGGCACCGCCGCGGTGCCCGGCGGCTTCGGCACAGGAAAGACCATTCTGCTGCAACAGATCGCGAAGTGGTGCGACGCCGACGTCATCGTCTACGTCGGCTGCGGCGAACGCGGCAACGAACTGGCCGACGTCCTCGCCGAGCTGGCCGAACTGACCGACCCGCGCACCGGCGGCCGGCTGGCCGACCGCACCGTGACGGTGGCCAACACCTCCAACATGCCGATCATGGCGCGGGAGGCGAGCATCTACACCGGTGTCACGGTCGCCGAGTACTACCGGGACATGGGGTACGACACGGTCGTCATCGCCGACTCCACGTCCCGCTGGGCGGAGGCGCTGCGCGAGTTCGCCTCCCGCACCGGCGCGCTGCCGGCGGAGGAGGGCTACCCGGCCAGCCTGGCCTCCGCCCTGGCCGCCTTCTACGAGCGGGCCGGGCGGGTGGCCGCGCCGGGCGGCCGGGAAGGCTCGGTGACCATCGTCGGGGCGGTCTCCCCGCCCGGCGGCGACCTGACCGAGCCGGTGACCGCGCACACCCAACGCTTCGTCCGTACCTTGTGGACACTCGACCGGGACCTCGCCTACGCCCGGCACTACCCGGCGGTCTCCTGGTCCGGCTCCTACTCCCGCGACAGCGGAACGGTCGGCACCTGGTACTCCGGCAACGGCGACCCCGGCTGGGCGGCCCGCGGCAGCCGGATGGTGACGATGCTGGCCGAGGCGGACCGGCTGGCCGCCCTGGCCGACCTCGTCGGCACGGCCGCGCTGCCCGGCCCCGAACGCGTCGCCCTCCTCGGCGGGCGGCTGTTACGCGAAGCGTTCCTGCAACAGAACGCGTTGTCGCCCAACGACGCGTACTGCGCACCGGCCAAGTCGGCGGCGCTGGCCGACCTGGTGTTCGACGTGGTGGACCGCTGTGCCGAACTCGTCGCGGCCGGCCGGCCGCCCGGCGAGGTGGAAACCCTGGACTTCTCCCCCGTGATCCGGGCACGTGAGGAGACCGGCCCGGACGACGCGGACGCCGTCCGGCGGCACCGCGACCCGGCCCTCGCCGCACTGGGACGGCCATGACCACGATGCCTCCGGTCGAATACTCCACGATCGACGCGATCCGCGGCCCGCTACTGGTCGTCCGGGACGTGACAGGTGTGGGATGGGACGAGTTCGTGCGGATCCGGCTGGACGCCGGGCCGCCGCGCCACGGCGTCGTCCTGGACGTCGACCACGACATCGCCATCGTGGAGGTACTCGAGGGCACGGACGGGATGGACCGGCTCGGGACCCACGTCGCCTTCGACGGATCGCCGTTCCGGATCCCGGTGGGCGACGGCTGGCTCGGCCGGGTCTGCAACGGCCGTGGCGAGCCGCTGGACGGCGGGCCTCCGGTGCTGGCGCCACAGGACGCTCCGGTCGCCGGCAATCCACTCAACCCGACGCTGCGTGAGCCGCCCTCCGAACCGGTCCTCACCGGTGTCTCGGCGATCGACGGCCTCAACACACTCGTACGCGGGCAGAAGCTGCCGATCTTCTCCGTGGCCGGCCTCCCCCACCTGGAACTCGCCACCCAGATCGCCGCGCAGTCGTCCGCCGGCGGCGAACCCTTCAGCGTCGTGGTAGCCGGGATGGGACTCACCCACGCCGACGCGGCGGCCATGCGCGCGGCGCTCGAGGAACGCGCGAGAGCCGGTGACCTGCTGATGGTGCTGAACACCGCGGACGACCCAGTCGTCGAGCGCATCCTCACCCCCCGGATCGCCCTCACCGTTGCCGAGCACCTGGCGTTCACCCTCGGCCGGCACGTGCTGGTCGTCGCCGTCGACATGACCAGCTACTGCGAAGCGGTGCGGGAGGTCTCCGCGGCCCGTGGCGAGATCCCCGCCCGGCACGCCTACCCCGGCTACCTCTACAGCGACCTGGCATCGCTGTACGAGCGCTGCGGCCGGATCCGCGGCCGGCCCGGCTCGCTGACGATCGTGCCGGTCCTGACCATGCCAGCCGGCGACATCACCCATCCCGTCCCCGACCTCACCGGCTACATCACCGAGGGCCAGGTCGTACTCTCCGCCCAGGCGTACGCGACCGGCGGCTACCCGCCTGTCGACCCGCTCTCCTCGCTGTCGCGGCTCATGCGGCACGGCGCCGGGCCGGGCCGGACCCGGGACGATCACCTGGCCGTGGCCGGGCAGATGCTCGCCTCACTCGCCCGCGCGCGGGCGATCCAGGAGCTGACCGAGCTGATCGGCACCGACGCGCTCAGCGACACCGACCGCAGGTATCTGGCCTTCACCACCGCCTTCACCCGAGAATTCGCCGCGCAGCGGCCGGACGAGCAGCGCGGCCTGCCGGACACGCTGGACCGCGCCTGGCAGGTGCTCGCCGCGCTACCACGCCGCGAGCTCACCATGCTGCCCGCCGCGCTGCTGGACGCCCATCTCCCCCGGGACGACCGTGCCTGACCTGAGGGCCCCACCGGGCCGGGCCGGCCGCCTGTGGCTGCTGCACCGCCTCGAGGCCGGCCGGCACGCCGCCGATCTCCTCGACCGCAAACTGCGGATCCTGCTCCGCGAGCAGGAACGGCTGCGCCGGCAGGCACAGGACACCGACAACGCCTGGCAGGCCGCCTGGCGTGCCGCCGACACCTGGGGCCTGCGCACCGCCCTGCTGGGCGGGCGACGTCAACTGCGGCTGGCCGCCAGTCCACCCACCGAAGTGAACATCACCTGGCAAACGGTCATGGGCCTGAGCTACCCGGCGGCGGCGACCTGCCGGGCCGCGGCCGCTCCCGCGGATCCCGCCGGGTCCGGCACGGCCGCGACCGTCGAGGCGGCCGGCGCGTACCGCGAGGCCCTCGAAGCCGCGGTGACGCACGCGGCCGCAGCTGCCGCGTACCGGGTGATCAGCGCGGAGGTGACCGCCACGCGGCGCCGGCGTCGCGCCCTCACACAGCGGTGGATCCCTCGCCTGGAGGAGGCACTTCGCGACCTGAACCAACGCCTCGAGGAGGCCGAACGCGCCGAGGCGATACGGATGCGCTGGGCCCACCCGGCGCATGGTTGAACCCTTCGTGCGTCGCCGTTCGCCGGGCGGGCGGCCCACGCGCCGCGCCTTGCGGACGACGGGACGCCCATTTTCAGTCGGCGACGACCTCGACGGTCTGGGAGACGGGAAGACGAGGTGTGCGCGGTGGGCCGGCGGTGTCCGGCGCGGCGGTGCCCAGACGCAGCACCAGGTAGGGGTAGCCGACGTTGCTGATCACATCGCGCAGCGTCTGGCGGGTGGCCGGCAGTTCGATGACGGAACTGAACGGCAGCACGGTGACTCCGGCCTCGGTCGCGGTCAGCCAGCCGGCGGACACGGCCTCTCCGGCGCGGAGCCAGTCGGCGGGCTCGTCGCCCTGGCCGTACACGACGGCGTAGGCGGCCGCCCTGTCGTGCCCGGGGCCGACCGTGAGCGTCCCCGCGCGTACGAAGTCGCGGCCGGGCACGGTCGTCTCCGGTGCCCGGCTCGGGATCGCGGTGTCCGGGATGCCGCTACCTTCCGGACGGTCGCCGCCGATCCAGTACGCCAACTCGCGACGCTGGTCTTCGTCCTGCGCCTCCACCTTGTCCGCGTTCGAGGCCGCCGCGGCCAGTTCGAGGATCTGGTCACGGGTGAGCAGATGCATCTCCAGGTCCTCGGCCCGCACCGCGCGGTCGATCGCGGCGATCGCCTCAGCGCTGGCCGGGGTGTCGCTGACCGGCCGGCGGTCGGTGTGGCGGACCCGCGCCGCCTGGAACAGGCGCGTGGCCTCGGGCGTGACGCTGGCGCGACCGGCGGAGCTGATCCGGGCAAGGTGGTCTGGATCGGCCGGATCGGGCAGCCGGGTCACCTCGGCTGACCAGCCCCCGGCGGCCAGCGCGATCCGGGCGTGGTGCAGCGCGGCGCCGCAGCTGACGGTCAGCAGCCGCCCTTCCGGGTCGCCTCCGGGCAGCTGGCGACCCCGGACCGCGTACAAATCCAGCGTCGTATCGGCAACCCGCCACCGCCACGGCTGAGTGTTGTGTACCGATGGTGCGTAGCCCGCGGCGGCGGCGACCTCGGCCAGAACGGCCACGGTCGGGCGTTCAGCGTCGCTCATACGCTTCCCCTTCCGTCCTTGTCATCCTGCCCGCCGGCTTGCTTGATCGGTGTCGAACGGCTCAACTCCCAACGCGCCGGCGACACGACCGCCGGGGACGTCGCCGCGGGCGGATCATCACGCGCGTTAGAACGTGACCCACGTCACGCGCATGCACAACAGGTGAGCGATGAGTTCGGACGGCGGGTCGTGTCTAACTTGGCATGACTCGAATCATCGCGGACATCTCGGTCTCCCTCGACGGCTTCGTCACCGGGCCGGAGCCCGGTCCGGACAACGGTCTGGGTATCGGCGGCGAGGCCCTGCACACCTGGGCGTTCTCCGACGACCCCGATGATCGCCGGGTCCTGCGCGAGGGGACCGCCCGCTCGGGCGCGGTCGTCCTCGGCCGCCGGCTCTTCGACGTCGTCGACGGGCCGAACGGCTGGGGCGACGAGGTCGGCTACGGCGCCGGCGAGGTCGGCAAGCCCGCGTTCGTCGTCGTGACGAGCTCGCCGCCGGAGTCGGTGAGGCTTACCGACCTCGATTGGACGTTCGTCACCACCGGCCTGGCCGACGCCGTCAGCGTCGCGCGTCAACGCGCGGAGGAGGCGTCGGTCAGCGGCGAGGACCTCGACGTCGTCCTGATGGGCGGCGGCGCCGTCGTCGGCTCGGCGGTCGCCGCCGGGCTTGTCGACACGCTGTCGCTGCACCTCGCGCCCGTCCTGCTGGGCACTGGGACGCCGCTGTTCGCCGGCGGAGCGCCACGCACGCTGGTGCAGCGGAGCGCGATCTCGACATCGACGGCCACCCATCTAACCTACGACGTCCGCTGACGACGGTGGCCGGCGCTGTCGCCCTCCTCGCGGTGCGCCGGCGTGAGAAGGAGGCCCACGCCTTCGCCGCCGACCGGGACGGCGGCACCGCCTGGCTCACCCTCGGCGGATACCTGAACGACCTCGCCGCCTGCCGTCTACGCCAGATCATGCGGGCGGCGATCGGCGCGCTCACTCCCTCAAGCTGGTCGTCGACGCCCGCCCCCTTGCTCGTCCTGGGTCAGGAGGTTGTGGCAGGCTTCTTGGTGGGGTCGGCCGGCGTGGTGTCGCGTGCGGGGCGGCGGGTCAGGACCTGGGGGCCGGACGCCGTGACGGCGACCGTGTGTTCGGAGTGGGCGGTGCGGGAGCCGTCGGCGGAGCGGATCGTCCACCCGTCGTTGTCGTACTTGATTTTGTCGGTGGAACGGCAGAGCCAGGGCTCGATGGCGATGGTGAGGCCGGGGTCGAGTTTCATGCCGCGGCCGGCGCGGCCGTTGTTGGAGACGTGTGGGGCCTCGTGCATGGTGCGGCCGATGCCATGGCCGCCGAACTCGCCGTTGACCCGGTAGCCGTAGGAGTGGGCGACCTGGCCGATCGCGGCGGAGATGTCGCCGAGGCGGCCGCCGGGCTGGGCGGCGGTGATGCCGGCCTCCAGTGCGACCTCGGTGGCCTCGATCAGTTTCAGGTCGGCCGGGTCGGGGCTGCCGACGATGAACGAAAGCGCGGAGTCGGCGACCCAGCCCTCGATACTGGCCGCCATGTCGATGCTGAGCAGGTCACCGTCCCGCAGAACATAGTCGTGTGGCAGGCCGTGCAGGACCGCGTCGTTGACCGACAGGCACAGCACGTTGCGGAACGGGCCACGGCCGAACGAAGGGGCGTAGTCCCAGTAGCAGGACTCGGCGCCGCGTTCCTTGATCCGGCGGCGGGCGTGGTGTTCGAGGTCCAGCAGGTTGACGCCGACCGCGGCGACACCCCTCAACTCGGCGAGCAGTTCGCCGACGAACTGGCCGGTCACCGCCATCCGGTCGATCTCCTCGGCGGACTTAAGCTCGATCACGACAACCTCCCTCTCCCGATGCGGTATTTTTATACCACGTCGGGTTGGGGATACTCCGGAGGGATATCCTGCTGGCATGGTTCGCCAACCACTCACCGCCGCACAGATCGCAGCGGGCCAACGCCTCGGAGCCGCCCTCCGGACCGCGCGGGCCGGCCGCAGCCTCATCGAGGTGGCCCTGGCAGCCGGCATCTCCCCCGAAACCCTCCGCAAGATCGAAGCGGGCCGCCTTCCCGCACCGGCGTTCGGCACTGTGGTCTGCCTCAGTCAGGCCCTCGACGTCCCCCTCAGCGACCTGGCCAACGTCTGGCTGGCCGACATGCCCATCCACCAAGCGTCCTAGAAACCAGCCACCCCAAACCCCCGCGGGAATCCCTTTCACGGTTCTAAGAGGGCCTGCCAGGTGTCGTGGCTGGTCTCGGCCGTGTTTGCCGGCTTGGGGACGATCCCCGCGTACACGGGGAGTGCGGTTCTACCAGGGCCGCCAAGAGCCGGAGCTGGGACCATCCCCGCGTGCGCGGGGAGCACGGCAACACGGGGGCCGCGTCGCTGCCGATGACGGGACCATCCCCGCGTGCGCGGGGAGCACTGCGGTCCCGCCGACCGGTCGGCGCAGCACCCGGAACCATCCCCGCGTGCGCGGGGAGCACGACTACCACCGCCGCTACCTGCCGAACATCGCGGGACCATCCCCGCGTGCGCGGGGAGCACGTCCGCCATCTTGCAGACATCGCAGGCCATAACGGACCATCCCCGCGTGCGCGGGGAGCACTCTAGCCGGCGTGCGATGTCGGCGGGCCCGGCCGGACCATCCCCGCGTGCGCGGGGAGCACCTTGCCCGGTGTGAGGCCGCTGGCCCGGAAGGCGGACCATCCCCGCGTGCGCGGGGAGCACGCCATCCCCAAACCCGCCCTGGCCTCGCTGTTGGGACCATCCCCGCGTGCGCGGGGAGCACGGCGTGCCGATGCTGTCCACGGTCATGCCGAGGGGACCATCCCCGCGTGCGCGGGGAGCACATGGCCTTCCGCCGCGCGGCGATAGCCGCTCCGGGACCATCCCCGCGTGCGCGGGGAGCACATGTTCGCCTGCGTCAGGTCGGCCTGCGCCTGCGGACCATCCCCGCGTGCGCGGGGAGCACTTCGAGCTGGTGCGTCTCGATGAGGGTGCCGAGGGACCATCCCCGCGTGCGCGGGGAGCACGAGTGGGTGTGCGTCGACCCCAGCGCGAAGTACGGACCATCCCCGCGTGCGCGGGGAGCACGACGAAAACCTACAGGACCTGGAACGGTTTGAGGGACCATCCCCGCGTGCGCGGGGAGCACAAGCTCGCCTCGTCGCCCGTCACCTCGAAAGTGGGACCATCCCCGCGTGCGCGGGGAGCACGCATCGATATTCGGCGAGGCGGCACAGCGACACCGGACCATCCCCGCGTGCGCGGGGAGCACCCCACGACGGCTGCGGCATAACGCTCGGCCACGGGACCATCCCCGCGTGCGCGGGGAGCACCCCACCGCCGGATGTGTCAGTCCAGTTGACCTGGGACCATCCCCGCGTGCGCGGGGAGCACATCAGGCCATCGACCTGCTCCTGGTACCGGCGGGGACCATCCCCGCGTGCGCGGGGAGCACACGGCCGCGCAATAGGCGTGGAACGCCGCCCAAGGACCATCCCCGCGTGCGCGGGGAGCACGCGGGCGAGCAGTTCGCGGCCACGATCCACGTCGGACCATCCCCGCGTGCGCGGGGAGCACGCGCTGGGTGTGTCCGTGGTTAGCCTGCTGCCGGGACCATCCCCGCGTGCGCGGGGAGCACAAGACCAGTTCCCACGACTCGCCGAAGATGGTCGGACCATCCCCGCGTGCGCGGGGAGCACTGAAGCGCCGAACCGTCAGCAGCCAGGAAAGGACGGACCATCCCCGCGTGCGCGGGGAGCACCTGCTGCTGCCCGCGTCTGGCATTGGTCCGCTGTGGACCATCCCCGCGTGCGCGGGGAGCACCGGGGGCTGCCCGGTCTGCGGAGCCGCACACGCTGGACCATCCCCGCGTGCGCGGGGAGCACTCTCAGGAGGAACCCGTGGCCGACGTCCGCAAGGGACCATCCCCGCGTGCGCGGGGAGCACTCCTGCCCGCGGTAGACGCCGTGGCGGCAGACCGGACCATCCCCGCGTGCGCGGGGAGCACCCATTTCGCGCTCTTGTGGACCCGCTTCCCGGCGGACCATCCCCGCGTGCGCGGGGAGCACGGTGAGCCGGTGCCCGCGCGGGACATGCTGCGCGGACCATCCCCGCGTGCGCGGGGAGCACCTGGCCGCGCCGCCCTTGCCGCGCTGGCGCGTCGGACCATCCCCGCGTGCGCGGGGAGCACAGCGGGACCAGCCGGAGCCGGAAAGCCTCCTCGGGACCATCCCCGCGTGCGCGGGGAGCACTCACCGCGCTCGACGCCAACACCAACGTCGAACGGACCATCCCCGCGTGCGCGGGGAGCACATCGCTCTCGCGCGACTTCTCGCTGGTGTTGAGGGACCATCCCCGCGTGCGCGGGGAGCACCGCAGGCCCATCCGCACGGCGCGGAGGGCGCTGGGACCATCCCCGCGTGCGCGGGGAGCACATGACCGAACCGAGGGCGGCCTGCCGCTGGTACGGACCATCCCCGCGTGCGCGGGGAGCACTTGCTCTCCCGGTAGGAGTCGTCCCACCGCGCCGGACCATCCCCGCGTGCGCGGGGAGCACCAGTCCAGCCAGGCCGGCTCGCCGCCGGTCAGCGGACCATCCCCGCGTGCGCGGGGAGCACCTGTCTCCTTTTGCGGTTGGCGACTGGCGCAAGGGACCATCCCCGCGTGCGCGGGGAGCACCCGCGGGTCTGGCGCTTGCAGTTACCGCAGTACGGACCATCCCCGCGTGCGCGGGGAGCACAGCGCATACTCCGCAGTCGCGTTCCCCGCCCAGGGACCATCCCCGCGTGCGCGGGGAGCACCTGATTCCCTTCTGCGCGGCCACCGGCCCCGCCGGACCATCCCCGCGTGCGCGGGGAGCACGTCGCCTGCTTCACCTGGATCTCGGCGACATCCGGACCATCCCCGCGTGCGCGGGGAGCACTTCACGTTTGGCCAGGTGACGGTGTTGAGGGCGGGACCATCCCCGCGTGCGCGGGGAGCACAACTTGCTTTCGGGCCGGTACGCCTCGGTCTTGGGACCATCCCCGCGTGCGCGGGGAGCACGCGAACGTCGAAACCACCGTCGCGTCCGACAACGGACCATCCCCGCGTGCGCGGGGAGCACGCAGGCGCACATGGTGCCGCTGGTCGGGAACCTGGACCATCCCCGCGTGCGCGGGGAGCACCCATTGCGATTGGCCGTGTTTTTCGCGGTAGCGGGACCATCCCCGCGTGCGCGGGGAGCACGCCGGAGCGGTGGTCTGGAAGTACAGGACCAGGGGACCATCCCCGCGTGCGCGGGGAGCACATCGTCTCGCCGCCGAGGCTGGCCGACCGGACAGGACCATCCCCGCGTGCGCGGGGAGCACGCTCCTACAGCGCCGTTTGGCGGGCGTGCCCGCGGACCATCCCCGCGTGCGCGGGGAGCACAGGAGGTACGCCTCGGTGGACCACTTGGCGGCCGGACCATCCCCGCGTGCGCGGGGAGCACACCTCGGCGTCGGCGGCAACCGATGGGGCGGCGGGACCATCCCCGCGTGCGCGGGGAGCACTTCGTGCAGTTCACCTCGGGCACCACGCCGGACGGACCATCCCCGCGTGCGCGGGGAGCACTGGGCGCGACCGCAGTACTGGCACTGCGCCCAGGGACCATCCCCGCGTGCGCGGGGAGCACAGGTCCGGCTCCGTGGGCGACAGCGTCAGCTCGGGACCATCCCCGCGTGCGCGGGGAGCACCTCGGCCAGGCCCCGCCCGGAGATGTCGTCGACGGACCATCCCCGCGTGCGCGGGGAGCACAGCCGATACCCGCCCCGTGAACGGCGGCGCCCGGGACCATCCCCGCGTGCGCGGGGAGCACGTCCACGCATCCCCCTTGATGGCCCGGCGCGGCGGACCATCCCCGCGTGCGCGGGGAGCACATCTGCCCAACGTGCCACCAGGCCGGCGTCGACGGACCATCCCCGCGTGCGCGGGGAGCACATGTCGCTGATCGATGTCGCGAACGCGTTCAACGGACCATCCCCGCGTGCGCGGGGAGCACACCTCATTCAAGGATGGAAATATGAATAGTTTGGGACCATCCCCGCGTGCGCGGGGAGCACGGGACTTCCTGTACGTGAAGGAGGTCGCGCGGAGGACCATCCCCGCGTGCGCGGGGAGCACCGCTCCGGCCTACCGCTGGCGGGCGCGCATGCAGGACCATCCCCGCGTGCGCGGGGAGCACCCCCGACGAACTGGATCGCCCCAAGGAGCAGCCGGACCATCCCCGCGTGCGCGGGGAGCACCAGACCACAGAGCAGACCGCGTCCGGCTTCACCGGACCATCCCCGCGTGCGCGGGGAGCACCGTGAAACCATCTCGCTCACCACGCTGGACGACGGACCATCCCCGCGTGCGCGGGGAGCACGAGTTGCCCGGCCTCGAGGTGGGAGCGGCGGCGGGACCATCCCCGCGTGCGCGGGGAGCACTCGTCGGTGAGGACAACGACCCGGTCGTGTTCCGGACCATCCCCGCGTGCGCGGGGAGCACTACTCGACGCCGTCGATGGTGACGACGGCGTTCGGACCATCCCCGCGTGCGCGGGGAGCACAGGGTGGCTGCGCAGCTCGCCGAGTACCACCAGGGACCATCCCCGCGTGCGCGGGGAGCACGATGCAGGTCATCCCGAGCCTCAAGGGCGTCAGTGGACCATCCCCGCGTGCGCGGGGAGCACACCGCGCTCGCCGGGGAAAGCATGAGATTGATCGGACCATCCCCGCGTGCGCGGGGAGCACAACGTGTCGAGTGCCGCAGCGACGCGCGGGTCCGGACCATCCCCGCGTGCGCGGGGAGCACTGGAGGGGCGCGGCTGCGGCGGTGGCGAGCGCGGGACCATCCCCGCGTGCGCGGGGAGCACTCCGCCGGGCTGGCCGCCCGCTACTACCGACTCGGACCATCCCCGCGTGCGCGGGGAGCACACTTCTTGACCTGGCACTTTACAGCCCAACAGGCACGATTTTATTCACTTCTCCTCGGCTGCTGCCCCCGGTGCCCAGTGCTGGCCCTGAGCAACGACTCATGCGGCAGCATGTGCGAACGCCGTCGTCCGCCTTTGTGCTCGTGTGACGGATCGACGAGGGCAGTGTAGGAGGACCGTCGGCGCTGCTGTCCACCCGGAGAGTCTGCCAGGAAGATCCTGTGTGAGGCGATGACCCGGCGGGCTGGAGCGGTTGCTCCGGCCGGAAAGGGCCAGCGTTGGCTAACAAGGACACCGCAGCCGAGGAGAAGACGGCTGCTGGCGGGCGGGCCGCCTCGGCGGACCTGGAGGTGCGGGTCGCTCAGGAGTTGATCGATCAGGCTCGGACGCTGCTCTTGCAGGTCACCCGCACCGTGTTGCAGACCGGGCTCAGGGCGGAGATGAGCGAGCACCTCGGCTGCGAGAAAGGCGACCTGGCCGGCCAGGACCGGGGGGCAACCACCGGACTTTCGGCCTGACACCGGCGCCCATGGCGGCGCTCGACGGAGGGCTGGATACCGCCGCTGGAAACCCACGTCAGCTGGGCCGGGCACGTCGTCGTGGCGACTTCGCAGGGTCCATCTCTCAGGCTGCGTTTTCGAGTAGTTCCAGGCCGCGTTCGGCGATTCGGACGACCTCGTGGGAGAGGTCGCCAAAGTCCTGGTCGGCCATGGTGCCGGCGAGTGAGCGGGTCCATACGCCCTGGGCGATGACGGCGAACTTGAAGTGCGCATACGCCCAGAAGGTCAGTAGGTCGGCCAGGTCGGCGCCGGTGCGTGCGACGTATCGGTCGACGAGGTGTCGCCGCCCGGGGAAGCCCGCCGTGGCGGTCAGTGCGGGGGTGAGCACGGGGCGGGGTTCGCCCGATTCGGTCCAGTAGAACAGCAGCATGCCCACGTCGGCGAGCGGATGGCCCAGGGTGGACAGTTCCCAGTCGAGTACGGCGGTGATCCGGCCGGGGTTGTGCCGGTCGAGCAGGCAGTTGTCGAGGCGGTAGTCGCCGTGCACGATCGCGGCCCGCACGTCGCGTGGCGTGCGGGCGCGCAGCTTCGCCACCAGCGCGTCGATCGCTGGGACATCGTCCATCTTGGACTGCTGCCACTGCTGGTACCAGGTGGCGACCTGGCGGGCGTAGAAGCCTTCCGGCCGGCCGTGGCCGGACAGCCCGACCGTGTAAGGGTCGAGGGCGTGCAGGTCGACCAGCACGTCGACGAGCGCGTCCGCCATCGCCACCTTGTCCGGCGCCGCCGGGGCGTACCCGTCGGGCAGGCTGTCGCGCAGCACGTGGCCGGGCACCCGCCGCATCACGTAGCAGGGCACGCCGAGCAGGTCGCCGCCGAGGTCTTCGAACACGATCTGGGGTACCGGCACGGCGGTGCCTGCCAACGCGCGCTGCACCCGTGCCTCGCGGGCCATGTCGTGGGCCTTGGGCAGCAGCGTGCCCGACGGTGGCCGCCGCAGGACCAACTCCCCTGCGGCGCTGCTGAGCAGGAAGGTCAGGTTGGACTTGCCGCCCGAGACGAGCGCGGCCCGCAACGTGCGCCACCGCCCGTCGCCGGTGGCCGCCGCGAGCGCGGGGCCGAGCCGGTCGGGGCGGACCAGTTCGTCGTGGGTACTCAATGGACGGACATCCCGCCGTCGACGGCCAGCGTCACGCCGGTGATGTACGACGAGGCCGCACTGGCCAGGAAAACCACGGCCGCGTCGAGCTCACGCTGCTCGCCGAGCCGTCCCAGCGGCGAGGTGTTCGCCAGGAAGCCGCTGAGCTGGTCGGGCGGCACATTGTTGGTCATCTCCGAGGCGAAGTATCCGGGCGCGAGCGCGTTCACCCTGATCCCTCGCCGCCCGGACCACTGCTGGGCCAGGTCGCGGGTCAGCCCCATCAGACCGGCCTTGCTGGCGGAGTAGGCGGCCTGCGGCGCGAACGACTTGACCAGTCCCAGCACGCTGGCGATGTTGACGATGCTGGACCCGGGCGCCATCACCCGGGCCGCCGCCTGGGCCATCCAGTAGGAGCCCATCAGGTTGACGTCGACCACCTGCCGGAACTGCTCCGGCGTCTCCCGGATCGCCGGCACAGCCGTGCCCACGCCGGCGTTGTTGACCAGCACGTCGATCCGGCCGAACCGTTCCATCGCGATGGTGGCCAGCGCGGTACAGGCGTCCGGATCGGTCACGTCGGTCCGCATCGCCAGCGCCTTGCGTCCGGCCGCCTCGACCCGCTCCACGGTCTGCTCCAGCCGGGCAGGTCGGCGACCGCCGAGCACGAGGTCGGCGCCGGCCGCCGCCAGTGCCACGGCGAAGCCCGCCCCCAGGCCCGAGCCGGCACCGGTCACCACGGCCACCTTCCCCTCCAGCGAGAACGCCTCCAGCCCCGCGGGGAGCAGAACGGCGTTCACTGGCCCTGGTCCGATCGCGCGCGCAGCACGTTCTTCTGGACCTTGCCGGTCGAGGTCTTTGGCAGTTCCGTGAATACGAACGACCTTGGCACCTTGAACCCGGCCAACCGCGCCCGCAGATGCGCTGCCAGATCGGCGGGATCGCCCGCCACACCGGCGCGCAGGTGTACGTACGCCACCGGCACCTCCCCCCAACGCGGGTCCGGCCGCCCGACGACCGCGCTCTCCACGACGTCCGGATGACTGTCGAGGGCCTGCTCGACCTCCACGGAGGCGATGTTCTCGCCGCCGGAGATGATGATGTCCTTACGACGATCCCGGATCTCCACATAACCGTCCGGATGCATCACCGCCAGATCCCCGGTCAGCAACCACCGGCCATCCACCGTGACCGCCTCGGTCGCCGCCTCGTCGCGGTAGTAGCCGAGCATCACATCGTTGCCGCGCACCGCGATCTCGCCGATCGTCTCGCCATCGGCCAGCACATCCCGGCCATCCGGGTCGACGACCCGCAGCGGCGAGGCGATGATGTTGCCGATCCCCTGACGCGCCCGCAGCCGCGCCCGCACCTCATCAGGCTCGGCGTCCCAGTCGCCCTGCCACTCGTTGATCGCGATCGGCCCGAACGTCTCGGTAAGCCCGTAAAGGTGTGTCACCCGCAGACCGAGCCGGTCGAGCCGGGCCAGGAGGGTCGGCGACGGCTGCGCACCACCGGTGTCGACGTGCACCGTGCGACCCTCCGGCAGCGGGACGGCCGCCCCCGCTTCAGCGATCATCGTCAACACGGTCGGTGCCGCACTCAGATGCGTGATCCCACCAGCCGTCAGCCGCTGCCAGATCTCGTCGACATCGACCCGCCGCAAACAGACATGGGTACCGCCCGCAGCCGTCACAGCCCAGGTGAAACTCCACCCGTCGCAGTGGAACATGGGCAGCGTCCACAGATAGCGGGCATCAGGGCCGAGACGAGCGTGATAACACATCGCGACCGCCTGCAGAAACGCACCACGATGGTGGTACATGACCCCTTTGGGGCGGCCGGTCGTGCCGCTGGTGTAGTTGATCGCCAGCAACTGCCGCTCATCTATCTCCGGCGGATCGACCCGATGCGCAGCGGCCAACAAGCTCTCGTACTCATCAGGCTCGACCAGACGCACCCCGGTACGGCCGGCCAGTTCGCGGGCCGGCCCGGCGAACTCCGCGGTGGCCACCAGCACACGGGCACCGGAATGCTCGATCACATACGCCATCTCGTCCGGTGCAAGCCGGACGTTGACCGGGACCAAGACCGCGCCATGCGCCGGCACCGCATGATGCATCTCCAGCATGACGTGACTGTTGACACACAACGCGGCAACCCGGTCACCCGGTCCCACACCAAGCCCGGCCAGAGCACCACGCAGCGCGTCACACCGGCCGGCGAACTCGCGATACGTCCACCACCGACTGCCGTCGACAACCGCGACCCGCCCCGGAAACGCCGCCGCGGACCGGCGCAGAAACCCCGCCGGGGTCAGCGGATCGAACGTGAACGACGCCATCCCCTATCCCTCCCTCGGATCGCGACGCCCGGTGTGGCGTGCATCCGGTGCCAGCAGCTCGCCCAGCCGGCGGACGTCGTCGAGGTCTTCGAGGCGGCGCACGGCCTCGACGATCCGCGCGGGGTCGGCGACACCGCCGCGGGTCGCGCAGGCCGTGAACTTGCCCGTGACCTCGTCGAAGGTCAGGCGGCTGGTGGCCGGCCAGATGTCGGCGTACCCGGTGACCCGCGCGCCGTCGTGGCGGGTAATGGTCACGCGGCTCTCGTACCGCATCTGGGCGTCCGTCTCGAAGTGACGCTCGAAGTCCTCGTCCAGGTGGACCGTGCAGCGGGCGGCCAGGGCCAGCACGTCCGGGTCGCGCAGCAGCTCCTCGGTGTAGAAGTCGAGCAGGTACGGGTCGGTGCGCGCGGCCCGCGTCCGGTGCAGCAGAGCGGCGACGGTGAACGGGATGCTGGCCTTGGCCCCGGTGACCGTCGCCGGTGCCGTCTCGGTCGCGATCATCGCGCGGCGCGTGCTGTCGACCCGCACGGCGGCGATGTCGGACACCGCGACCGGCTGCCGGTCGAGCAGGTCGAGCACCGCGGCCACGGTCGGCTGCACCAGGCCCATGACCGGCCGGAGCTTGATGCGCAGGCCGCCTCGGGCCATCTCCCACCGGTCGCCGATCCCGTCGGTGAGCCGGTCGAGGTCGGGCGTGCGGATGACCGCCGGGAACCACTCGTCGGTCCACCGCCGCATGCCCGTGACGCCGAGCGACGCGTACCGGCCCGCCACGACACCGAGCGCGGCGGCGTGCCCCTCGAACACGTCCTTGACCGTCGCTCCCTCCCGGGCGGCGTCGAGCAGGGCCGTTGGCGCGAGCGTGGCGGCGATCCCGAGCGTGTCGTGTACGCGGTCGGCGTCGTCGTCGAAGCGCAGCTTGGCCACCGCGGCCGCCGCGCCGAACGGACCGAGCAGGCTGAACGTGTGCAGCCGCTGCTCCATCAGCGCTCCCGTCCCGGCGGCGAGGCCGCACCGGGCGAGCACCTCGTACCCCACCGCGACCGCGGTCAGCAGTTGGGCGCCGGTGCTGCCCAGCGCCTCGGCGACGGCGACCGCGGCCGGCACGACGACGTTGCCGGGGTGCACGACCGCGCGGATGAACGTCTCGGACATCTCGGTCGCGTGCACCGCGGTGCCGTTGGCCAGGGCGGCCTGGTCGGCGGCCACGCCCCGCCGGTGCCCCCAGAGTGTCGCGCCGCCGCTCGACGCGTCGAGGCCGTCGCGGATCCAGGCGACGTGCGGGAGCGCGGCGCCGTAGAGCCCGCAGCCGAGGGCGTCGAGGATGCCGCGGCGGGCGAGTTCCGTACACGCCGGTGGCAGGCTGCCGGGCGTGGTGCCGGCCACGAGCTGGGCGAGCGCCGCGGACGCGTCACCCATCGGCCGGCCCGTATCCCTCTTTGACGAGCTGTTCCACGACTCGCCAGCCGACTGTCCCCCAGGACGTCGCGAAACCCTTGACGACCCAGGTCTGTACGTACCCGTGCATGAGTTCGGTCCAGGTCAGTCCGTGGTTGAGCGCGGCACGGCTGTGGTTGAGGGCGCCGTCGTAGTTGCGTTCGGCGATGTCGAGGAGGGCGAAGACGAGGCTGGCGTACGGCCGGGGCAGCCCGTCGCCCTCGGCCAGCCCGTCGAGGTAGCGCCGCAGCGAGACGTAGTGGGCGATCGCTTCCGGGATCACCGACAGCCCGCACTCGACCGACGGCGGCACCTCGCCCAGGTCGGCCCGGTAGAGCGCGCGGATCTCCTCAGGGGTAGCGGGCCCGCTCATCGGTCGAGCAGCCCGTGCTGGCGCATGATCTCCGTGCCGGCCGTGACGGTGGCCGGGTCGGAAGGGCTCATCGGCGGCCGTACCGGGCCGGCTGGCAGTCCGCGGGCCGCCGCCATCGCTTTGATCAGCGCCAGGTTGTGGCCGCCCGCTTCGAGAAACTTCGTGTGCAGTTGGCCGGCGACCGCCAGTACGTTCGACAGCTCCGCCTCGACCGGGCCGCCGGCGTTGACCGCGGCCCGCAGCCGGCTCAGGTGCGGCGCCTTGGCGGTCTCCATGTAGAGCGGGCGGGACGTGCCGAGCAGCACGTCGGGAGCCTTCGTGGGCAGCATCCGGCGGCCGGTGGCCCAGTACTCGTCGAGCGGGCAGCTCACGATCAGGTCGTCGCCGACCGCGCCGAGCGTCTCCAGGTAGCCGCTCAGGCTCATCGACGCCTCCTTGACCGCGCAGACCGCCGGGAAGCGCAGCAGCGAGCGCTGCATCGACGTGGTGATCCGGAAGCCGAACTCCGACAGGCCGGACGCGTAGAGACACAGGCCGATCCGGGCGCTGTCGGCGACCTCCTCCAGGAAGCGCAGCACGCCTTCGGGGGTGCGGTAGCCGAACGTCGGCGGCCAGAGCATGACCAGGTCCGCGCCGGCCAGCCGGGCCCGTTCGACGGCGGCAACCACGTCCGGTACGGCGTTGCCGGGCGTGACGGCGACGACCGGGACTCGGCCGCCGACCTGGCCGACGACGATCTCCAGCGCCCGGTCGCGCTCGGCGGCGGTGAGGGACTGGACCTCGCCGATGACCGAGTTCACGTACAGGCCGCCGGTGCATTCGAGGCGGAGCAGTTCCTCCACCTGCGTCCGCAACGCGTCCTCGTCGAGGGTCAGGTCGTCGGCGAACGGGGTCAGCGTCGTGACGATGTGTCCACGCAGCGTGGCACGCGCCCATTCGCGGGCATCGGTGACGTCGTACCTCATGCTCTGCTCCCCTCGAAGGTCTCCGCGAACAGGCCACTGACCGCGTCCACGACGCGGCTGAACGGTTGGTCGGCTGCGGCCCAGACGGTGTCGGCGACCGCCGCGCACCGGGCGTCGTCGGGGTCGCCGGTGACGATCCGGGCGAACTTGGCGTCGAGGTCGGCCCGGGCCGGACGGTGGTAGCGCGGTATCCGGTCGCGGTCCACCTCCTCCCGCAGCACCTGGCCGTCGGTGAGCGTGACGACGAGGCGGTTGCGGGCCGAGAGCATCGGGTACTCGCGGTTGAACCCCGGCTCCACGTGGGCGACCACCTTGTCCGCGAGCCGGCCGATCTCCGGGTCCTCGCGCATCGCCGGCTCGTAGGCGCGGCTGACGAACGCCCCCTCGTCGCCGGTGGCAAGCGCGACGGCGACCACGTGCTTGAGGCTGGTCTTCGCGGCCTCCTCGGTGGGCGGCCGCGCGACGCCGAGGAACTGGGCCGTGCGGGCGTACCCGTGCACCTCGACCGAGGCGATGTCAGCGGGGTCGATCCGCCCGCGCCGGACGATGGCCAGCGCGCACTCGATCGCCGGGTGCAGTGGCCCGACCGTCGCGATGTACTTGTACAGCGGGTAGTCCAGCTCCCAGGTCTCGCCGAGGCCGTCGCTGAGCCGGTCGGGGTTGGGCGCCGGCGAGACCAGGGCCGCCCACGAGCCGACGTCGCGGTCGCCGCCCACGCCCGCGGCGGCCAGGTCCGCGGCCATCGCGCCGCCCGCGCAGCCGGCGCCCATCGACACGCCCTTGCCGCTGGCGCCGCTGAGGACGAACGGGACGGTGGTGGCCGGCGCGCAGTTCAGCGCGATCGTCCAGGCGTCCACGAGCCGCTCCGCGGACAGCTCGCGCAGCACACCGACCGCGGTGGCCGCGCCGATGCCGCTCAGCGCCGAGGGCGTCCACCAGCCGGCCTTGTACGCCACGGCCGCGTCGCCCTCGACGGTCGCGCCGGCCGGGCGATTGAGCAGCAGGCCGAAGCGGATCACGGTCTCCATGCCGAGCGCGAGCGCGCGCAGGACGCTCGCCCCGTCGGTACCATCGCGCTGCGCGACCGCGACGGCCGCCGGGACGACGGCGTTGGAGGCGTGGACGACCGCCCGGGACACGCCCTCCCCCATCTCGGAGACGTGCATGGCGGTGGCGTTCAACGCGGTCGCGGCGAACACACCGGCGGGGCTTGGCGCGGTGCCGAACACCGTGGCCGGACCGGGCGCCAGCAGGCCCATCCTGGCGAAGGCGGAGGCGGTGGCCGCGTACGAGTCCTGCCGCGACCCGAGCAGCATCACGCCGAACGCGTCGAGCAGCAGCCCGTTGGCGTGTGCCCGAGGGCCGTCCGGGATACCGTCGCGGGTGGAGACGACGAAGTCGGCGAGTTTGGCTACGGGATCCATCCGGGCTCCTAACGGCGGTCGGCCACGCCGAGCGCCTTGGCAAGTCCGACGGTGAACTCCAGCACCACGATCAGCAGGACCGCGACGAGCAGCAGCAGCGAGCCGGCGGCGGCCACGAGGGGACCGCTCTCCTGGTCGAGCGTGAGCAGCATGCGTACGGGCAGCGTGATGGTGCTGGCGGAGTTGACGAACAGCGCGATCGAGGAGTCGTCGAACGCGACGACGAAGCCGAGGACACTGGCGGCCACGAGCGAAGGCCGGATCATCGGGATGGTGACCATCCAGAAGACCCGCGCGGGCCCGGCCCCGAGGTTGGCGGCCGCCCGCTCGACGTTGGGTGCGACGCCGGCCACCGCCACCATCAGCGTCCGAACGGTGATCGGCAGGACGACCACGAGCTGCGCCAGGGAGAGCAGCAGCACGTTGACCCGCACGCCCCAGGCGTTGTAAAGCGTGTAGACGCCGAGGCCCAGCACGATGTTCGGCACGAGCAGCGGCAGGAGTACGACGACGCCGAGCACCTTGCCCGCCCGGCTCGTGGTGCGGCCGATGCCGAGGGCGGCGACCAGGGCGACAGCCGTACCCATCGTGCCGGCCAGCAGCCCGGTCAGGAGGCTGACGACCGCGCTGCGTACGAGTGCGTCGTCGGCGAAGAACTGCTCGTACCAGCGCAGCGTGAAACCGCTCGGTGGAAACTCCCAGTACGGCGCCGGAGTCACCGAGGTGCCGAGGATCGCGACCAGCGGCGCGAGGGTGAACGCGACGAGCAGGGCGGCCGCCACGACCGTGGCCGCGCGGGCCAGCCAGACCCGCAAGGGGCGGCGTACGCGGATCGGCGCGTCGCCCTCCTTGGCGGGGCGTCTGCCAAGCATGGTGGTCATCGGCGACGACCTCCCGCCAGGCGCTGGGACGCCAGCATCCCGACCAGGGTGACGACGCACAGCAGCACGCCAAGGGTCGCCGCGCGGGGCCAGTCGAATGTGGATATCTGCTCCTGCACGATCTGCTGGGTCACCGTGCGGACCCGCCCGCCGCCGAGTACCGCCGGGATGGCGAACGAGCCCGTCGCCAGCGCGAAGACCAGGAGGAATCCGGCGACCATCGCCGGCCAGGCGTGTGGCAGCACGACCCGCAGCGTCGCCCGTACCGGCCCGGCGCCGAGGTTCTGCGCGGCGCGCATCTGGTTGGGCTTGATCGAGTCGAGCCGGGCCAGGACCACCATGACGACGAACGGCAGGAACACGTGGACGAAGCCGACCAGTACCGCCGTGCGGTTGAACAGGAACGAGACCGGACCCAGCCCGACCGATTCGGTGATCTTCGGGAGCAGGCCGGTCGGCCCGGCCGCGGCGATCCAGCCGTACGCCCGGGCGACGCCGCTGACCATCAGCGGTGCGATGACGACCACGGTCAGGTACGCCCGGGCCCGGCCGCCGACCCGCCAGATGCCGAGCGCCGCCAGCGCCCCGACCACGGTCGTGATCACACCGCTCAGCGCGGCGATCTCCACAGTGGACAGCCATGCGGTGAGGTAGAAGCGGTCGGTGAGGATCTCGCGGTAGCTCTCCAGCGTCAGGTCGGCCGTGATGCCGGTGCGCCGCGAGAACGAGTTGAAGCTCATCCGCACCGACGACGCCAGCGGCAACACGAGGTAGACGACGTAGAGCGCGACCGGCACCGCGACGAGCGCGACGAACAGGCGCCGGGAGATGGTCATGCCGCACCACCGGCGTCGAGGGGTACGCGCTCACGCTCCTGGCCGGGGTGGGCTCCCGCCGGCGCCTCCGGCACGAAGAACGCGTCGCCGAGCGACAGCCACGTCTGGTCGCCCCGTACCGCCCGGTCTCCCCAGGACGAGAGCGTGACCAGCAGGGTACGGTCGCCGACCGCCACCGTGGCCTGCAGGACGGGACCGAGGAATTCGGCCCGCTCCACCCTGCCGGGCAGGGCGGTGCCGTCGGCGGGCGCGTCGGCGAGGCCGACCGACTCGGGCCGGACCAGTACCGAGCCGCGCTGCCCGACGGCCGGCGCGTCGGCGGCGGCGACCGGCAGCCGTACCGTCCCGTGCCCGGCGACCTCGATGTCGACCACCGGCGCCGCCCCGCCCTCGACGACGACCGCCGGAAAGACGTTGCTCTCCCCCACGAAGCGGGCCACGTCCATCGAGGCGGGCCGGCGGTAGAGCTCCGGCGGCGGCGCCATCTGGGCGATGGTGCCGTCGAACATCACGCCGACCCGGTCGCAGACCGCGAACGCCTCCGCCTGGTCGTGGGTCACGAAGACCGCGGTGACGCCGGTGCGCTGGAGCACGTCGCGGATGTCACGGCGCAACTGCTGGCGCAGCTTGGCATCCAGGTTGCTCAGCGGCTCGTCGAGCAGTACGACCTCGGGACCGATCGCCAGCGCCCGGGCCAGCGCGACCCGCTGCTGCTCGCCACCGGACAACTGCTCCGGCAGCCGGTCGCTCTTGTGCTCCAGCCCCACCATCCGCAGCATCTCACCGACCCGGGAGGCCACAGTGGATGCCGGTGTGCCGCGCAGCTTCAGCGCGAACCCGACGTTGTCGTGCACCCGCAGGTGCGGAAAGAGGGCGTAGTCCTGGAACACCATCGGCAGTCCGCGCTTGTGCGGCGGCACCGGCAGGATGTCCCGCCCGTCGACCAGCACCTGACCGGCGTCGGGGGTGACGAACCCGGCGATGATGCCGAGCGTCGTCGACTTGCCGCAGCCGGAGGGTCCCATCAGGCCGAAGACCTCGCCGCGGGGGATCGTGAACCCGACCGAACGCAACGCCCACGGCCCGGTCCGGCCGTACCGCTTGCGCAGATCGACGACCCGGATGTGCTCACCTGCTCGCACCACGCCCTCTTTCCTCGTCCGTGACTACCGGGTGAAAACCTGATCCCAGGCTCGCGACCACTCGTCGAGCCGGTCGTACGTGCTCGGCGGAATCTCGGTGTAGCCGAGGCGCGTGTACTCGCCGACGACCGAGAGCTGGGCGGCCACACCGCTGGTCGGCTTGGTGACCTTCGTGTTGGTGTTGGGTACGAAACCGTTCTCCAGCAAGCTCTGGCTGGCCTTGGCCGAGATCAGCGCGTTGAGCGCGACGTGCGCCGCGATCGGATGCGGCGCCCCGGTGGGGATGCCCCAGCCGGCGGAGAGGAAGCCGGACCCGCCTTCGGGCACGACGAACGCGATCTTCGCGCCCTTCGCGGCCTGTTCGAGCGTGCGGGCCTGGCTGACCGGAGCGATGCAGCCGACGCCCTGCTGGATGAACTCGAGCGCCTCGCTGCTGGTCTGCGCCACGGTCGGGAAGCGCCCGGCGACAGCCTTGAACTTGTCGAGCGTCGGCTCGATCGCCGCGAAGTCACCGGAATTGATCTTGTTGAGAATGGGCAGGTAGCTCAGGCCGCTGCTGGGGTTGACCGGGATCGCGCAGCTGGCGAACTTCGGGTCGTAGAGGCTCTCCAGCGAGGTCGGCGGCGCCCATCCGTTCTTGGCGAACGTCTCGGTGTTGTATCCGAGCCCTTCGGAGATGACCACGTGTCGCAGGCCGTTGGGCGGGTTGCCGAACACCGCCTCCGGCAACGACCAGGTCCGGTCGAGCTCGGCGACGTTCGGCATGATCTCCAGGTTCGGGGGCTGCCACAGGCCCTGGCCGGCGCCGAGCGTGTGCGTGCGGTCGTTGGTCATCACGAGGTCGAACTCGATCCGGCCGCTCTGCCGCTGCGCCTGCAGCCGCGCCATGTTCTCCGAGGTCGTGCCCTCCTGGTACGTGATCCTGAGGTTCGCGGCCGCGCCGACCTCGTCGAGCGCCGCCTTCAGCGCCGCTCCCCAGGCACCGCCGGGGCCGCCGACGACCACCTGACCCTCGTGTTTGGACAGGTCACTGACCTGCGGTGCCGGCTCGTCGCCGGTATTTGGTGTGCCAGTCGCGGTGCACCCGGCACCGAACGCCAATGCGCCGGCGACCACGAGCGCAAGGCCCGCCCGCCGCCTCGGAGCGCACAACTTCATCCGAGCCTCCAGCCCTCTTGTCGCAGCCATTTACCGACCGGCCGGTCGGGCCAAAAACACATAGGTCAGCATCTGGAAACGACATGGACGTCGATGATGTGCGAGCAAACCCCGTTAGTTGACAGCTCTCGCGCTCAGTTCGAGTGAAGAACGAGCGGGCCGGCTGTGCCTGCCGCCTCTTGCGGGCAGACCATTGGTCTCCAATTGTCGACCGGCTAGTCGGCCGACGACCGCAAATTAACATGATCGCAACTTGCGGTCAAGGCGCGGTCAGACGGTCCCGGGAGCCCCGATCCCCCGCTCGACGATGTCCCACATCAGGTACGCGATCTCCCGCGGCCGCATCGATCCCTCGGACTGAAACCACTGGTAGGCCCAGTTGCACATGCCGAAGATGGACAGCGTCGTGAGCCGCACGTCGATGGCCCGAAACTCGCCCTCCCGCACGCCCCGCTCGATGACCGCCTCGATGTGCGTCTCGTACGCGTCTCGCCGGGCCTGCACCTCGGCGTGTGCGGCCGGCGGCAGCTCGCGGTGGTGCTCGAAGAAGACGCGCACGTGGCCGCGGTGCGTGTCCATGAGCTCCAGCACGTCGCCCATCGCCTCCAGCAGCAACTGGCGTGGCCGCATCGAGGTGGTCAGCCGCATCTCGTGGCGGGCGATCAGCGGCTCGATGAAGTCGCGGTGGATCTCCCGCAGGATCGCCTCTTTGCCAGAGAAGTAGTGGTAGAGCGTGGGCTTCGCGACGCCGGCGCGGGCGGCGAGCGTCTCCATCGAGGTCTGGTGGTAGCCCTCCTGGTCGAACAGCTCGGCCGCCAGACGGACGATCTCGGCACGGCGCGTGGACGCCGACCTGACGCGCCGGACACGCGCGGTGGAGTGTGCCATTGTGCCATCCATCCTTGTCTGGGCCGCGGCGACGCGTCCCCGCCGAGAGGTCGCGGATTGACAGTTCCACGACGCCGGACCTACGGTACTACCGACCGGCCAGTCGGGAAACAGACAACGATGATCACAAGGTTACGATCGACCAGGGCGCCCACGACGCCGTTCGCCCGCCGCCCCGCCCGGTCTACCTCTACCTGAACTCAGCCGCGGGCAAGGACGCGGCCGCGCGCATCGACAACGAACTCGGGCGCTTCCGGGCCCACGACTACCATCGGCGCCACCAGCGAGCCATGGCGGCAACGTCCACTGTAGGCGCTGCCGTGCGGACGCCCGAGGACGTGCCGGCCGCGCTGGAGCCCTACGAGAGTCTCGCCCTGCCCGTCATCAGCGCGGTCCGCCCGACATCGGAAGCGGAACGAAGGACGCTGATGGAGACTTTCGCACCGCTGCGCCACTGAACGGCACTGGTCGCACGGTGCTTCAGGCTACGAGCAGGCGGAGGCCGAGATCTACCGCGTCGAGGGCGACGATCTCGCGGTTGCGCTCGGCCCACCGGCCTGAGGAAAGGTCGTCGGCGAGTCTGCTCACCGCCCGCCGCTCGGCCTGCGGCCCGACTCGGGTCCATACCGACACCGCGCGGCGCACGTGTTCGTCCAGGTACGCCTCGGGCCGACGCCAGTAGGCCTCGAAGAAGCCGTCAGCGCAGTCCCACGGGATGAGCACCGGCTCCGCGCGGCCCCCGATCGCACCGGCCAGGTCGGCCAGTGAAGGCCAGCCGACGAGAAGGCCGGCGAATTCCGGCATGTAGTCGCGGATGAGCCAGAACCGGTGCGCCCAGCCGGTCTCATCGGCGTCGTAGGTGAGCACCACCATGCGGCGAGCCACACGCCGCATCTCACGCAGCCCGGCGACCGGGTCCGCCCAGTGATGAACGGTGCTGACCGCCATCGCGGCGTCGAAGGACTGGTCCTCGAACGGCAGGCTCTCCGCGGCGGCGGCCACGCACGGCGCCGCGCCCGCGGGACGCTGCGCCCGCATCACCGCCGAGGGTTCCACCGCCGTGACGTCGCGATCGTGGGGCTCGTAGGAGCCGGTGCCAGCCCCGACGTTCAGCACCGTCCGCGCGTCCCCGAGCGCGTCCCAGATGCGTGCGGCGATCCGCGGCTCGGTGCGGCGCGTCGCCGGGTAGGCGGACCCGATGGCGTCGTACAACCGCGCGCCGAACACTTTCAGTTGTTCCTCTGGCGTCGTCCTGATCCCCATTGCCCGCGCCTCCAGTTCCCTGTCTATGGCTGTCGCCATGGCGGCGGCGCGGTCGCGCTGGTCTAGCAGCAGGCCGCGCAGCCGGCGCAGGTGCGCGACCGCATCGGTGGCCGGATCGTCGACCAGATCCGCGATCTCGCGCAATCCGAAGCCCAGCCGCCGGTAGGCGAGCACCTCCCGCAGTCGCTCCACATCGCCGGCCGTGTAGGCCCGGTAGCCAACCGCGGTCCGCGAGGACGGCCGCACGAGGCCGATCTCGTCATAGTGATGCAGCGTGCGGACGGTCACGCCGGCCAGCTCAGCCACACGTCCCACGGTCAGGTGCTCCTCCACGCCACCGACTATCCGGCATGACGCCACGTGAGGGACAAGCTCGCCCTGACGCACCGCGCCCGATGGCGGCGCCTCGATCCCGGCCGGCACGCCCCGCTCGCTATTGGGGTCTCCCCCGGGTCGCCCAGCGTGCGGCCGGGTCGCGCATCGCGGCTACGAGCGCGCAGGTCGCGGCGACCGCGATGCCTGACCAGCGCAGGTGAGCGGGCGTCCACTCCCGGCCGAAACCGACCAGCATCGGGGCCTGTGGAATCGACGCGGCCAGCAGCAGCGACGCCAGAAGCACGGGCGTGGTGATGATGCCGGGCTGGTCGAACCCCATGCGACGCGCCCACGCGGCCACGGCCCACATCACGGTGACCGTGGCGGCCAGCTCGGTCGTGAGACCGAGGCCGAGGCTCCACCGATCGCCCGCCGGAGCCGAGGGGAGATAGACCGCGAGCACCGCCGCCCATACCGGCACGACGACGGCCACGGCACAAGCCATCCGCAGCCACAGCCGGCGCGCCAGGCCGTACGGGCTGGCCTGCAGCGTGATCGCGGCGCTGTCGTCGAGTGCGTAGCCGCTGCCCAGGGCCAGCAGCAGACCCAGGACGCGCAGGTCGCCGACGGTGTCGTGCGTGTCGCCGAGGCGGACCACCAGGTACGCGGCGACGGCGGCGGCACTCGTTGCGAACGGGGCCAGGCGCAGGCTGCGTACCAGGTGGCCACTGCGGACAAGTTCCCGTGCCACGGACGGTGTCATGGCAGCTGGAGCCCGCCGAGGACGAGGGTGGCGGCCAGGACCGGCCCACCGACGAGGACCAGCCGGCGGCCCTGGGAGCGGTACACGGCGGCGATGGTGGCGCACGCGCAGAGCCCAGTCAGGTACGCGACGTGCAGCCACGGCCGCCCCGGCCCCGGCACCCAGCCCTCGAACGTCATCCCGGTCGTCCACCACATCCACCAGGCGCCGCCGTCAATGCGGCGGAACGCGACGAGACCGCCCAGCGTCGCGACCACGAAGGTGATCAGCACGCCGCCGGCGAAGGGCAGCCAGCGGGCGGCGAGGACGCCGAGCAGCCCGGCGCCGGCGATGACGAGCGGAAGCTGGGCCAGCTCGCCGGCGTTCATCAGGTCCTTGGCCGGGATGTCGTTGAGGCTGCTGATGACGGCCATGGCCGCCGCCGCGACGGCGCCGATGCCGGCCAGAGGCAGCGCGATGCCCAGGCTCATCGCCCAGGTCCGGCGCGTGTCCGAGGTCGGGGTGACACTCAGCATCTCCTCGGCCCGGCCGCGCCGGGCGCCGCTGGCGACCAGGTTCGCCGCGAAGAGGACGATGATCGGCCCGAAGAACGCGACGGCGATGAAGATGGTGCCGTACCAGTAGCCGGCGTTCCGGCCGTCGCTGGCCGAGTCGGCGGCGGCGGTCACGGCGACGACGACCGGTACCAGCCACAGCACGGGGTGCCGGAAGAGGCGGCGGGCCTCCCGGCCGATCAGGATGGCGGTGCTCATGAGTGGGTGACCTCCAGATCGGGTTCGCCCATGAGCAGGAGGTACGCATCCTCCAGCGAGGGTGCGATCAGCTCGGCGCCGGCCGGCGGGTCGCCCACGTTGCGGAAGGTGCCGTCGCCGGTGCGCCAAGCGGCGAGGGCGGCGGGCGAGCGCTGCGTGTCGGCCCACACGCGGCCCGCGGCCCGCGCGGTCAGCTCGTTGGGCGTACCGGTGAATCGGACCCGGCCCTGATGGAACACGGCGATCCGGGTGCACAGGGCGGTGATGTCCTCGGTCTGGTGGCTGGACATGACCACCGTGCGCCCCTCGCCGGCGTGCGAGATCATCTCCCGGAACCGCAGCCGCTGCTCGGGATCGAGGCCGACCGTCGGCTCGTCGAGGATGAGCAGGTCGGGATCGCCCAGCAGGGCCTGGGCCAACCCGACCCGCCGGCGCATTCCGCCGGAGAGGGCCCGGATCCGCTTGGCACTGACCGACGCCACCCCGGTCAGCTCGATGACCCGGCGGACCTCGTCGTGCCGGGCCCGCCGGTCGGTCATCTGCTTCAGGATCGCCACGTAGTCGATGAACTCGAAGACGGTGAACCCCCGGTGGAAGCCCGCTTCCTGCGGCAGGTAGCCCAGGCGCTCGCGGATCCAGGTCCGGTCGCCGGGGCGCGACGGATCACGGCCCAGCAGGGTCACCGTACCCCGGTCCGGCGCCAGGACGGTGGCGATGATCCGGAGCAGGGTCGTCTTGCCGGCGCCGTTCGGTCCCAGCAGGCCGGTCACCCCTTGGCCGGCGTCGAGGTCGACGCTGTCCAGCGCCGTCGTGCGACCGAAGGATTTCGTCGCGCTCCGCACGCGTACAGTCATGCACTGCTCCCAAGTTTGATCGTGATGGTGTTGCGGGTGACGGCGAGCCACAGGCCGCCGCCGACGGCCACGGCGAGCCACAAGATCTGGGCACCGACGCCGAAGGCGAGGTCCAGGTGACCGGTCAGGGCAGCCGGGGCGGTCACCAGCAGCCAGGCCGTGGCCACGACGCCGACGGCGACGACCGGCGTCATCCGGGCCGTCAGAGCCAGCGCGGCGCAGGTGAGCCCGGCGGTGGGCAGGAGCCACGTGGCGGCCAGCCAGTGGGAGCCGGGTAGCGCGAGCCCGGCCGCGGTCACGATCGGCACCGTGACCGCCAAGACCGCGGCCGTGCGGATCAACAGCAATCGCAGTCCCGAGTACGGCGCGGCCAGCCCGATCTCCCGGGTCGGGTCGAGGCCGCCCGCGAAGGCCACCGCGACCCCGGCCAGCGGCCCGAGCGGAGCGGCCACGAGAAACATCCGCAGGAAGCGCTCGTCGACCTGAGCCGCCCAGACGGAGAGCGCGAGTACGCCCGCGACCCCCAGCAGCCACGGCCCACGCAGGGTCGGCGTCGCGGCGACGAGGCGCGCCGTCGCCTCGCCGACGCCAAGCCGAGCCAGCACCCGTTCGGGCCAGCTCGGCCGGGGAACGTCGACCCGGTCGACCACCTCGTGCCAGATCGCCTCGACCCGCCGGGTATCGACGTGCGACGCGATCGCGTCCCGGCATGCCGCGCACTTCATCAGGTGCGCCTCGGCCGACGCGGCCAGGTCCGGCGGGGCGGCGCCCTGCGCATACCGGCGGATCGCCTCCGGATCCAGGTGCCAGACGGTCATCCCAACCTCCCCGTCATGCCAGGCGCTCCCGCAGCTGAGCACGGGCGCGCATCATCCGTGTCTTGACCGTGCCCGGCGGGATGCCCAGCAGCCGGGCGGCCTCCCGCGTGGTCAGCCCGTCCAGGACCGTCGCCTGTACGACCGCCCGCAGCTCCGGGGACAGGCTGGCCAGGGCCGCGCCGACGTCGCCGTACTGGACCGTCAGCAGCACGTGCTCCTCGGCCGACGTCTCGACACCGGCGAACTCGGTCAGCTCATCGGCCGGCGGCCGGCCCCGCCGCAGCGCGTCGACCAGGCGGCGGATACCGATGCCCCAGATCCACGCGGCCACCTCGCCCCGGCGGTCCCACCGCCCGGCCGACCGCCAGACCGCCACGAACGTGTCCTGCACGACCTCGTCGACCAGCTCCGGCGACGAGCACCGCCGCCCCAGGCGTACCAACAGCCACGGCAGATGCCGCCGGTACAACTCGGCGAACGCCTCCCGGTCGCCATCCATGATCGCCGCGAGAAGCTGGGAGTCCTCCCGAGGGTCCGGCGGTCGCGTCAGCATGCGTGACCTCCCGGTTCTCGCAGCTCGACGAGGCCAAGAGTCACATGCCCGGCGTCGCGGCTTCCATCCATGCCCTGTTCGTCGTACCAGGCGGGGCGAACGGTTCACGGGACGGCGTGGCAATTACTCCGAGGTTCACGGCCAGGGCGGACCACCGTCAGTTACCTTCCCCCATCCGCTCAAAGTCCCTTGCGTAACGATGGCCAGGACCCAGATCTCGGTCGACCGGTCCATCCCCGCGTGCGCGGGGAGCACGGCAGTAGCACCGCCTCCCGGCCACCGGCCGCCGGACCATCCCCGCGTGCACGGGGAGCACGGGCGTGCCGATCTCCTGCGCTTCTGGAGTGCCGGACCATCCCCGTGCGCGGGGAGCACTCAGGACGACACCGGATGGGGCGCCACCAGGCGGGACCATCCCCGCGTGCGCGGGGAGCACCTGGCGGGCGAGGCTGAGGATGAGGGCGTTCTGGGACCATCCCCGCGTGCGCGGGGAGCACCCATCGGACGCCAGCCATTGATGCGAGCGACCGGACTATCCCCGCGTGCGCGGGGAGCACGAGCGGAAGCCGAGGACGGTGATGTGGCCGTCGGGTCCATCCCCGCGTGCGCGGGGAGCACTGCCTGTCGTGGCGGTCGACCTGCCCAGCGGAGGGACCATCCCCGCGTGCGCGGGGAGCACACTCCTCCATGAACATGCCGATGTCGGCCGGGTCGGGACCATCCCCGCGTGCGCGGGGAGCACGCCCTTCCGGACGGTTTCAGCGCGCGTTCGAGGGACCATCCCCGAGTGCGCGGGGAGCACTGGCGGCCCGGCGAAGGCCCCGCCCTCGTGTCGGGACCATCCCCGCGTGCGCGGGGAGCACGCAGCGCCCGTGATGGCATCGGACAGCGCCACCGGACCATCCCCGCGTGCGCGGGGAGCACGCCGGGCCGAACCTCGCCTACCCGGGCACGGTCGGACCATCCCCGCGTGCGCGGGGAGCACCTTGGCACTGTCCGTCCGGACTGCCGCGCTCCGGGACCATCCCCGCGTGCGCGGGGAGCACTCGTCGGTGGGCTTCCCCGTGCGGAACCTGCTGGGACCATCCCCGCGTGCGCGGGGAGCACGGCGGCCGCGAGCTGGTCGACCAGGTGCTGCTCGGGACCATCCCCGCGTGCGCGGGGAGCACGCACCCCGCCCTCCGAAGCGAGAGCGGGGCGCGGGACCATCCCCGCGTGCGCGGGGAGCACATCCTCACCGCCGTCAGCAGCGGCTGGTCAGGGGGACCATCCCCGCGTGCGCGGGGAGCACCGGATGTGGCATCCACAAATCGGGTTGACGTCAGGACCATCCCCGCGTGCGCGGGGAGCACCCGACATCCGGGGCAGCGACAGCGTCGCTCGTGGGACCATCCCCGCGTGCGCGGGGAGCACGGCACGGCCTGGGCGAGCACGTAGTGCGCGTCCGGACCATCCCCGCGTGCGCGGGGAGCACTGTGGTGCGACCCGCACGCGATCCGGGCCGCCGGGACCATCCCCGCGTGCGCGGGGAGCACAGCTGGTAGCCCTCGTAGAGCTGGCTGATCGCCGGACCATCCCCGCGTGCGCGGGGAGCACCCGGGGATCCGCCTGGTCATCGCCCCCCCCGCGCGGGACCATCCCCGCGTGCGCGGGGAGCACGCCTCATCGTCGGCGAGTTCCGTGACGGACGCCGGACCATCCCCGCGTGCGCGGGGAGCACGGCAGCCACGGTGTCGGCTTGTTCCTCGACCTGGGACCATCCCCGCGTGCGCGGGGAGCACTTGGGGATGACCGTCAGTTCGCCGGGGTGGTTCGGACCATCCCCGCGTGCGCGGGGAGCACGACCTCGCGACGGAGCTGGTCGCCAACCGCGGCGGACCATCCCCGCGTGCGCGGGGAGCACTCCTGCCCGCCGTACTGGCGTCTCGAGCGGTACGGACCATCCCCGCGTGCGCGGGGAGCACGCCGGCGACGCTTCGGTGTTTGGATCGTGGCACGGACCATCCCCGCGTGCGCGGGGAGCACGACTCCGAAGGCACGGACGCGGCCCCCATCCGCGGACCATCCCCGCGTGCGCGGGGAGCACTGATCTTGTCACCGAGCGGGAACGGCGCCGATCGGACCATCCCCGCGTGCGCGGGGAGCACGTGCGCGTGCCGATCGGCGAGATGGCCGCCCACGGACCATCCCCGCGTGCGCGGGGAGCACCACGGACGCGTCCATGTCGGCGGCGTGCCAGGTGGGACCATCCCCGCGTGCGCGGGGAGCACCCATCAGTTCGGACTCGCCGTTCGAGCCGGACAGGGACCATCCCCGCGTGCGCGGGGAGCACGTTGTTGTCCGGCCCCATGGCACCCCGGACACAGGACCATCCCCGCGTGCGCGGGGAGCACAAGACGGCGAGGTGTCCGAACGGGAACTGGTCGGGACCATCCCCGCGTGCGCGGGGAGCACGAGGAGCTAACCCGTAAGGCCGTGCCGGTGCAAGGACCATCCCCGCGTGCGCGGGGAGCACGCCGAGGTGAGAAGGTCGGGCAGGCTGTCCCAGGGACCATCCCCGCGTGCGCGGGGAGCACTGATGCGGTGGTCGGATCTGGCGGCCGCGATCGGGACCATCCCCGCGTGCGCGGGGAGCACGAGCCCACCCGGCGCCGCTGCCTCGGGTGGCCGTGGACCATCCCCGCGTGCGCGGGGAGCACGTGCTCTCGCGGGTGCTCCTGGTGGCACCGAAAGGACCATCCCCGCGTGCGCGGGGAGCACGGCCAGCGGTGCGAGACCGCCGAGGTGGTGTCGGGACCATCCCCGCGTGCGCGGGGAGCACAGCGATCTGGTCGGCGGTCTCCGCGTTCCGCAGGGACCATCCCCGCGTGCGCGGGGAGCACGGCTGGGAGTGGGTTGCCGAGTCAGGTACCAAGGGACCATCCCCGCGTGCGCGGGGAGCACTGGAACCGTACGACGCCGAACCGGGATCGGTGAGGACCATCCCCGCGTGCGCGGGGAGCACGCTCGCCGAAGGGACGAACGTTGAGCCGACCGAGGACCATCCCCGCGTGCGCGGGGAGCACTCACCGTCAACATCTCCGACAGCGACGTCCTCGGGACCATCCCCGCGTGCGCGGGGAGCACCCAGATGACCCGGACAAGGTGAAGCCGCACGAGGGACCATCCCCGCGTGCGCGGGGAGCACGCCGCCGGGCAGATGCGGTCGGCCCGCCGCGGCGGACCATCCCCGCGTGCGCGGGGAGCACCGTAACCGGGTACGCCACGTACCCAATCGATGCGGACCATCCCCGCGTGCGCGGGGAGCACGCCACCACGAACCCGGATGGGCCGCAGCATTGGGGACCATCCCCGCGTGCGCGGGGAGCACGTCATCGCCACCACCGAGGTGCTGTGGCGGCCGGGACCATCCCCGCGTGCGCGGGGAGCACGTCGGGGGCCGGGGTCGGCGGCGGGGTGGAGGCGGACCATCCCCGCGTGCGCGGGGAGCACAAGTCTCGCAACCTCGGGTTTTGGGTTTCTGCGGGACCATCCCCGCGTGCGCGGGGAGCACGGCTTGTCCGGGTCCGGGTTGACCAGCATCGCCGGACCATCCCCGCGTGCGCGGGGAGCACGGCGACCTGATCGAGGTGACGGATGGGCACCTGGGACCATCCCCGCGTGCGCGGGGAGCACCCCCCGCCCGGCCGCGAGGCCAGACGGGGGCTCGGACCATCCCCGCGTGCGCGGGGAGCACTCCAGGTCCGACCCGCCGGGCGCGAAGCCCAGGGGACCATCCCCGCGTGCGCGGGGAGCACATGGCCTCCTCGGCGGAGCCGGCGAGGCCGGTCGGACCATCCCCGCGTGCGCGGGGAGCACCATGTCGGTTCACCTCACCGGCCTCAGCACTGGGGACCATCCCCGCGTGCGCGGGGAGCACCTCGCGCTGTAGCGGGCGAGCATCTGCCGCGACGGACCATCCCCGCGTGCGCGGGGAGCACATCGGGGTTGCTGACGTCGCCGGCGCCGAGGTCGGACCATCCCCGCGTGCGCGGGGAGCACCGGGTATTCCTGTCGCGTCTAGAGGGGGTGCCGGGACCATCCCCGCGTGCGCGGGGAGCACGGGTCCACCGTGCCGAACTTCTGCGCATACAGGGGACCATCCCCGCGTGCGCGGGGAGCACTCTCACATTCGTCACCCCTCGCCCCGCCGGACCGGACCATCCCCGCGTGCGCGGGGAGCACAGCTTGCCCCCGTAGACCTCGAAGTGCCCGTGCGGACCATCCCCGCGTGCGCGGGGAGCACGCCCGCGCCACCGCGACAGCGTTCGACGACGTGGGACCATCCCCGCGTGCGCGGGGAGCACAGCCGGTACTCGTCGGACAGGCCGCGGCGTTGGGGACCATCCCCGCGTGCGCGGGGAGCACGACCAGCGGCTCACGCTCTCCCAGAGCTTCCGGGGACCATCCCCGCGTGCGCGGGGAGCACAGCTTCGTTACGCGGGCCATCGCCCCTCCTCGGGGACCATCCCCGCGTGCGCGGGGAGCACGGGTTTCTGCGGGCGCGGGAGCGTGCGGCGGCCGGACCATCCCCGCGTGCGCGGGGAGCACGGCAAGCTGCTCGACCTGAAGAAGAAAGTCTCCGGACCATCCCCGCGTGCGCGGGGAGCACGGGGCGAGCGCGTCGACCTTCGCGCCGGCGGCCGGACCATCCCCGCGTGCGCGGGGAGCACACCGGGCGCTGCTCCGGCTCGGCCGCGACGACGAGGGACCATCCCCGCGTGCGCGGGGAGCACCCGACCGAGCGCGAGGCGGCGGCGGTCGCGTTGGGACCATCCCCGCGTGCGCGGGGAGCACACCTCGACGATGAACTCGGCCGCGCCAGGCGGGGGACCATCCCCGCGTGCGCGGGGAGCACGCCACCGCGTCGCCGAGTCGGAGTGGCGGGCCGGGGACCATCCCCGCGTGCGCGGGGAGCACCGGCGCAGCATGGCGTAGCCGTCGCCGAAGACGGGACCATCCCCGCGTGCGCGGGGAGCACCGCGGCTTCAAGGCACTGACCGGCGACCAGACGGGACCATCCCCGCGTGCGCGGGGAGCACGACGGGTCCGTATGTTGCTGTCGCTCTGCCGACGGACCATCCCCGCGTGCGCGGGGAGCACGGACGGATGGTAGGTCAGAGCGATCCGGGCCTGGGACCATCCCCGCGTGCGCGGGGAGCACCTGCTCGCCCTGTCGCCGGACTGGTGCGCGCAGGGACCATCCCCGCGTGCGCGGGGAGCACGGCGACGACGTTTCGGATCTGTCTGGGGAGGACGGGACCATCCCCGCGTGCGCGGGGAGCACGACAGCAGCATCACCGCAGGCACCCAGGTTGGGGGACCATCCCCGCGTGCGCGGGGAGCACGCGTCATCCAGGGTGCCGACGAGCGTGCAGAACGGACCATCCCCGCGTGCGCGGGGAGCACAGCTCCACGAACGGCGGCTGACCGGGGTCCTGCGGACCATCCCCGCGTGCGCGGGGAGCACTTCTCGGCTTGGAGGCGGATGGCTTCGGCGATGGGACCATCCCCGCGTGCGCGGGGAGCACCTTGAACCGGCCGTGGACGATCAACCGCATTCCGGACCATCCCCGCGTGCGCGGGGAGCACGCAGATCCGTTGGTGAAGCCGGGATGCGTCATGGGACCATCCCCGCGTGCGCGGGGAGCACTCGGCCCCGCCCGTGATGTACGCCTGTACCACCTGGACCATCCCCGCGTGCGCGGGGAGCACATCCGCACTCGAACGTCTCCAGCCACTTCATCGGGACCATCCCCGCGTGCGCGGGGAGCACTTGAGCGCGGTCAGGTGGGCCGCCTCGGCGAGGGGACCATCCCCGCGTGCGCGGGGAGCACCCTACGCTGCGTGACCGCAGCGGCGTTCGGACCGGACCATCCCCGCGTGCGCGGGGAGCACCCGGGCGGCGCAGGTGGAAGGCTCACCATCCTAGGACCATCCCCGCGTGCGCGGGGAGCACTTCAACGAGGAGCGCTGGGGCTGATGGCCAGCCGGACCATCCCCGCGTGCGCGGGGAGCACGATGACTGGCACCCGGGGTGGCTGATGGTGACGGGACCATCCCCGCGTGCGCGGGGAGCACTACAGCGGCGGCAGCCGGTAGTCGAGCACAGCGGGACCATCCCCGCGTGCGCGGGGAGCACCCTTGACTTCCTCGCCGTACCACCGCACGTCGGGGACCATCCCCGCGTGCGCGGGGAGCACGATCGCGTCGCCGCGGTCCTCAAGGCCGCCGGGGGACCATCCCCGCGTGCGCGGGGAGCACCCGTTGCCCCGCTTGAAAAGCGTGCCGAACGCGGGACCATCCCCGCGTGCGCGGGGAGCACCCGGCGTTCGTGCGCGTCGACGCCGAGCTGCCCGGACCATCCCCGCGTGCGCGGGGAGCACACCGCGGCGAGCGCCTTCGGGTCCGGGATGGTCGGACCATCCCCGCGTGCGCGGGGAGCACCTCACCCCGACCCTCCTCACCGACGTCCGCCTGGGACCATCCCCGCGTGCGCGGGGAGCACCTCGCGCGGCATCGACGCCTACTGCGGGCGCCGGGACCATCCCCGCGTGCGCGGGGAGCACGAGGAGGTGATGGTGCTGTACGACTGGGGCCAGGGACCATCCCCGCGTGCGCGGGGAGCACCGGCGGCTCTGCCACCAGCGGCCGTGCTTCAGGGGACCATCCCCGCGTGCGCGGGGAGCACCACGGTGGTGTGCGTAACGACGCCCTCACCGCCGGACCATCCCCGCGTGCGCGGGGAGCACGGCATGTACGGCATCGACAAGACCGGCGATGCAGGACCATCCCCGCGTGCGCGGGGAGCACTGACCCTCGGGGGTGTCGGCGGCCGGGGTGGGGGGACCATCCCCGCGTGCGCGGGGAGCACCTGTCCGGTCGGGTCCCGCCCAAGGCCCGCCGCGGACCATCCCCGCGTGCGCGGGGAGCACCGAGGCTGTTGACGAAGACGCGGGCGGGCTTCGGACCATCCCCGCGTGCGCGGGGAGCACTACGAGTTCCTGGAGGTCGGCGAGGAGGTCGGGGGACCATCCCCGCGTGCGCGGGGAGCACGGCCGCTGCTCGACTACCCCCGCGACCAGCTTGGGACCATCCCCGCGTGCGCGGGGAGCACACCAGCCCGCGCTCGCGTAACACAGCGATGGCGGACCATCCCCGCGTGCGCGGGGAGCACTGTTCCGCGAGGCAGAGGGCGTGCCGGGCATGGGGACCATCCCCGCGTGCGCGGGGAGCACGGTACGGCGGCCGCGCCGGTACGGCGAGCATGGGGACCATCCCCGCGTGCGCGGGGAGCACGGCGGCACCAGCACGTTTGCGGGCGTTTCAGCGGGACCATCCCCGCGTGCGCGGGGAGCACACGTGTCTCACTGACGAGGCGCTAGTACGCGTCGGACCATCCCCGCGTGCGCGGGGAGCACACAGACCTGGCGGTCGATCTGGCGGTGGCCCTGGGACCATCCCCGCGTGCGCGGGGAGCACGTTGGTGAGGAAACGATGGTCGTCACGGGCACCGGACCATCCCCGCGTGCGCGGGGAGCACGGTGGCCGAGTTCCGGGCCTCCGTCTGGTGTCGGGACCATCCCCGCGTGCGCGGGGAGCACTTCGGGCGAGGGTACTCAGCAGTGGCTGGCGCCGGACCATCCCCGCGTGCGCGGGGAGCACGAGGGCGCGCACGCCGACAGCCTGCTCTACATCGGACCATCCCCGCGTGCGCGGGGAGCACTGTGCGGCGAGTAGCGCGCCGACCGCCGCCGCCGGACCATCCCCGCGTGCGCGGGGAGCACCGGCCGTCTGGGCTGGCGGCGGTGACCTACCTGGGACCATCCCCGCGTGCGCGGGGAGCACGTGCCGAAGAGGGCGAGCGCGGCCTGCTGCTGCGGACCATCCCCGCGTGCGCGGGGAGCACATCGGGGCGCGGGATCGGCCGTGGCCTCATGCCGGACCATCCCCGCGTGCGCGGGGAGCACCTGGCCGAGGTGGGCCAGGTGGCCGCGGAGCGGGGACCATCCCCGCGTGCGCGGGGAGCACGCTACGGCGGGCGAGGTTGCACGCAACGCGCCGGGACCATCCCCGCGTGCGCGGGGAGCACGGCGGGTACCTCACCCGGCCGTTCCCGGTCATGGGACCATCCCCGCGTGCGCGGGGAGCACGAGCTGCCGTTGGGCCGCTTCACCGTGACGTCGGGACCATCCCCGCGTGCGCGGGGAGCACGCCTTGCGCAGGGCGCGCAGGAGGTTGACGACCGGACCATCCCCGCGTGCGCGGGGAGCACCTCTGTGCCCTCTCTTCAGGGAATGGCACAGAGGGACCATCCCCGCGTGCGCGGGGAGCACCAGACTTCCGAGGAAATCCGGCGATGCCACGCGGGACCATCCCCGCGTGCGCGGGGAGCACTTCGATGGCGGGTTAGCCGCCCGTGATGTCCATGGACCATCCCCGCGTGCGCGGGGAGCACGTTTGCCCGTGGTGGGCAAACCGGCCCCAGCTGGGACCATCCCCGCGTGCGCGGGGAGCACACTAACTGACCTGGGGTTTTGAGAGGCGCTAGGCAGATTTTCATTCACTTTGTTGGCGGGCTCTTCTATCCGGCAGTAGCTTAGCGTCCTCCTCGTCGACAGGCCGTGCTTGCGGATTTGGGTCGCCGATGTCCGGAGCCGCTGTGGGAAGCACGACGAGGAGGTCGAGGCGAGGCTTGATGGCGAGGCGCCGCTGCGGCACCCGTGCCTCGACCGCACGGACAGACAAACAGTTGCGGCGCCCCGCTGTCGGCATTTCGTCGGTCGACGCCTTCGACCAGGGTCTGTCCGGCGATCTCAGTAGGGCTGAGGCGGGCCCAGACGACGACTGGCGGCACCGGGCGCAACGCCACATTCAACGCCGGTACGCGACCTTCCGCCCGGCATCCCCCGCCGCGCGCCGTCTGGATCTCGCCTCGCCTCCGCGAGGTTCACCGGATAGACCCTAGTCGTCGTCAATCTGTTGGAAGGTGACGGAAGCCGGGACATACCCGTCCACGGATAGTGTCAACACCAGTCGGTCGTCGACCTTGTCGGCGTCCTGCGTGCTCGTCACGGTGAAGCTGCGGTAGTGGTTCCAGTCGGCCGGCGTGAAGGTCACAGTGGCCGGCGTCATGACCCAGCCGCCGGTGCTCGAGGTCGATATGTGCAGCGTCACCGGCTGCGCCGGCGGATGGCTCAGCCATAGGGCGAACCCTTGGCGGGCGCCCTCTTGGAGCTCGACGTAGTCGCGGTCGGCGATGACGGCGGGAGGGTTCGGCGTGGCGCAGGGCACGCCGTTGACCCGCCAGTCGACCGGCGGATCGTTTGTGCCGTCGTGGGAGGCGGTGAAGCCGAGAGTCGCGGCCTGGCCGGGCCGCACCGGAGGTTGCCAGGTTGCGCTGCGGGCGGTGACGGATTGGCCGGTCTGGGCCCAGGTGTGGTTCCACAGGCCTGTGACTGTTTGGTTGCCGGTGAACCTGAACTCGATGTTGTACTCGTTCCACGGCTGGTCGCCGGTGTTCCAGAGCTGGGCGTAGGCGGTGAAGCCGGAGGTAGGCCAGGCTTGGATCGAGTACGTGGCCTTGCAACCGGCGGCCGCGTGTGCCGCGGTGGCGGGAGCGACCACGGCGAGTACCCCCACGAGCGCCGCGACAAAGGCACGACACCCAAACCTTAGATACATGTCGGTGAATGTATGTCTTCGTGCGGGGCTTTCACCAGGTGTATGGGAAGGAAGCGGAAAGGCGCCTTACGGGGGAAGTTCGGCCAAGAGATGTCAAGGTGGGATTTGCCGCCGCCTGCCTGGTCAGCTACTGCGGGCACGGGTGTTGGTGAGGTGGTAGAGAGGGGCGGCGTGGAGCCCGGAGCGCTGCCGCGAGCCGAAGACGCCGACCTCCAGGCAGGTACGTGTACGTGGCTGTGGACGTTGACGGCGTCGCTGTTGTGGCCGCCGGCGAAGTACCGGTACAGGACGCGGGAGAGGCGGGTGGTGTGGGCCGGCCAGCCCTGGGTGGCGGTGTGGGCCGCGACGGTGACGAGGGTGGGTCGTTCGGTGTCGAGCCAGACGCGGGCGGTGTCCGGGTCGCTCAGATCGGGGGCGGGCGTGCCGGTCGGGGAATGTGGGGTCGCAGGTGCGCCTGGGCGGGGTGAAGGGCGTCCATCGCGGTGGCGGCCGTGGCGAGGTAGTGGTCGAACAGGCGGGTCAGGGCCGCGCGACGGTCGGACGGGCGGACCTCGTCGTGGGCACGGGTGATGGCGTACGCGCGAACGAGGTCGTGGAAGGCGTACCGGCCCGAGGCGGACTGGTGCAGCAGGTGGTCGCGGCACAGGTGGTCCAGGTGGGCGCGGGTGGTGTCGAGGTCGGCGTCGGCGTCGGCGAGGGCGGCCGCGGCGTAGGCGTCGCTGTCCTGCCCGGGGTGCAACGCCAGCAGCTGCAGCAACCGGCGCTGGCCGGCGGGCAGGTGAAGGTAGGACAGGTCGAGGGCGAGTTCGACGCCGGTATCCAGGCGTCGCTGGTGGTGGCGTTCGTCGAGCCGGTCGGCGTGGTCGGTGAGTGTCCAGGCGGGTGTGGCCCGCATGTGTCCGGCCGCCAGGTCGAGGGCCAGCGGCAGGTAGCCGCAGCGCCGCGCGATGCGGGCGGCCGCGGCGGGATCGTCGCCCATGGGGACGTGGATGGCGGCCTGGGCCAGGTATCGGACGGCCTCGTCCGCGGCGAACACGTCGACCATCAGGTGCGTGGCCGAGTGCAGCTCGGACAGGCTTTGCCGGCTGGTGATCAGGGTGAGACAGCCGGGCACCTCGGGGAGCAGCGGGCGGAGTTGGTCGACGTCGGCGGCGTTGTCCAGCACGATCAGGGTGCGGGTGCCGGCGAGCCGGTCACGGTAGGCCGCGGTCCGGGCGTGGAGATTGTGAGGGATCCGCTGGGGCGGTACGCCGAGCAGGCGCAGGAAGCCGTCCAGGACGGCAGCCGGGTCCGCGGGAGGCCGAGCGGGGTCGGGGGGAATCCGCGCAGGTTGACGAAGAGTGCCCGACCGAAGTGGTGTTCCCGGATGAGGAGGTGTCCGGCGTGGATGGCGAGCTGGGTCTTGCCGACGCCGGCCATCCCCTCGATCGCCGAGATCACCACCGCGCCGTTGCGGGAACGGGCATCCCGGTTGGATCAGGATCCCAGCATTGTCAGTGGTTCCCAGATCGGCTGGTTCCACAGTGTCCGACCCGTAGGGGCCTCACCAGGCACGCTCCAGCAGCTCTCGCAGTCCGTCTGCCGTAGGTGGCACTGGGTTGCGGGTCGCGACGAACTGCAGCAACGCGTCCTGGGCGATCAGGCCGAGGTCTTCGCGCGGCACAGCGACGTCGCGCAGCCGGGACGGCAGTCCGAGGCCGCGGACGACCGCGCGGAACTCGTCGGCGGCGCTACCCGCGTCGGGGCCGCCGAGCGCTTGGGCGATGCGGCGCTGGACGGCCGCGGTGGCGGGCAGGTTGTACTCCAACACATGCGGGGTGAGGATCGTCGAGGCGTAACCGTGGACGATGTCGTACCGGGCGCCGAGCTGGTGTCGCAGGGCCGCGCCGACCCCCGCCCAGACATTGTGCGGCGCGAAGATGGCATGCCATGCCGCGAGCTGCCCGGCGAGCCGGGCCTGCAGGTCGTTCGGGTCCCGCTGGGTGTGGCGCAGCGAGTCCGGCAGTACCCGCAGCGTTTCCAGCGCGAGGGTGGTGCTGATCGGGGTCGGGCTGGAGGAGCAGACCACCTCGGTGGCGTTGTCGAGGATCTTGATGCCGCCGGAGAGCCAGAGGTCCTGCGGGGTGTGGACGGTGACCTCGGGGTCGAGGACCACGGTGTCGACGAATAGGCCGGGCTGGCCGCCGTAGAGCAGCTTCACGTGCTCGTCGGGGTGGGTCACCCCGGAGATTCCGGAGTACTCGCTCGCGGCGAGGGTCGTGGTCAACGCGAGCTGGCGCAGCGGCGCCGCGGTGAGCTCGGCTACTTTCCCGGCCGTGACGTCGTTGGGGTCGATGACGTAGCGGCGCAGCTGCGCTGGCGTGCGCGAGCCTGTCGCCAGGGCGAGGACGACCGCGCGGCTGGTGTCGATCACGCTGCTGCCGCCGACGACGAGCAGGGTGTCGGCGTTGGTGGCGGTGACCGCCTCGATCGCGGCGAAGACTGTGTCGATCGGGGTGTGCGCCCGGGTGCCGTCGAAGACGCCTACCACGGCCGAGCCGAGCCGCTCGGCCACCGAGGTGACGACATCCGTCTTGGTGTGCAATGTCCGGCCGGTCAAGATCAGCACCCGGCTTCCCGGGCGCTCGGCCACGATGTCGGGGAGTTGGTCGCGGGACCCGGCACCCCAGAAGACCCGCTGCCAGCCCGGCCTGGTGAACACACCGCTCGTCATCGAACGATCTCCTTCTCTCGTAGTCATCGCAGTTCCTCGTGGGTCAGGCCGGCCGCCAGCGGGACGGCCTCGGTGTGCTCGCCGAGTTGGGCGGCACGGCCGCGGCTTGCCGCGCAGCTCCCACCGTTCCAGTCGCCGAGTCAGGCCGCGGCCGCCCCACCGGCGATCATCGTGCTGATGTCGAGGACGACCTTGCCCTCCAGTGGGCCGCGGCGCGTCATGTGTTGGTCCTCCCCTGATCGAAGCGGCGTTCGACGAGGTTGGTGACGCCGTTGAGCAGCAGCCCGATCACGGTGGCGACGACCGCGGCCGCCATCACGCCGCCGGCGTCGAAGAATCCGGCGGAGCGGGCCAACAGGCCGCCGAGGCCGCCGGTGCCCTGCAGCATCTCCACGACCAGGACCCCGAGCAGTGCGAACGGCCCGGCGACGGCGAACCCGACGGCGACGTACCCGAGGGTGTGCCGGACCAGCAGCTTTGTCGCGATCTGGCGCCGGCTGGCGCGCATCCGGGCCAACGCCGCCACGGTGCGCTGGTCGACGGTGCGCAACCCGGTGCTCGTGCTCATGAACAGCACCGGGAAGGCCGACAGTGTCACGAAGGCCACGCCGGGGGTCGCGCCGCGACCGAACCAGATGAACAGCAAGGGGACGAGGGCGATTTTCGGCATCGCGTAGAGCGCCGCCACCGCGGGCTCCAGCACCTGCCGGATGGTCGGGTTCCAGTAGAGGGCGAGGGCGGCGATCACCCCGAGGGTGCCACCGAGCAGCAGTGCCACGGTGGCGGTGGCGAACGTGGTCCACGTCGCGGGCAGCAGGACGCCGTCGTCCCACCACTCGCCGAGCTGCACGAGGACCTCGTTGGGTGCGGCGAGGAAGACCGGGCCGATCATCGGGACCAGCCACCACTGCCAGAGCGCCAGCAGTACCGCGAGCGAGACGATCCACTGGACGGCGGTCAGGAGCACTCGCTTCATAGCGTGACCGTCTGGAGTCCGACGCTGGCGCTGTATCGCCGCAGCAGCCGTACGAGCACGATGTCGATCCCGAAACCGATGGCGGCGACGATCGCGATCACGGCGATCGTCCGGGACGGGTCGAGGTTGCCGGCGGCACGTCCGATGAGGCTGCCCAGGCCTCGTTCGGAGGTGATGTTCAGTTCGGCGAAGATGGCGACCGAGTAGGCCAGCGGGATCGCGGTGCGGAACGCTGCGAGCAGGTGCGGCACGGCCGTGGGCAGGGTCAGCGCCCGAGCGATGAACAGCGGGCCGGCGCCGAAGCGGCGCAGCGCGACCGCGCGGTCCTCGTCGACGTCGCGCAGCCCTCGCACCGTGTAGAGGTAGTAGACGAAGGCCACGAAGCTGACCACGAGCCCGATTTTCGACTGGCTGCCGATCCCGAGCACCAGCACGAACACCGAGAGCAGGACAACCTTGGGGATCGCGTACAGCACGGCGAGGATCGGCCGCAGCAGCCACGCCAGTGGCGGCAGCGCCACCGTCAGCGCGGCGACCACTACCCCGGCGGGCAGCGCGATCACGGAGCCGAGAAGCATCTCATAGGTGGTCGCCCACAGGTCGGGGAAGATCGTGCCGGTGGCGAACAGGTCCCATATGTCGACGAGCACCTGGCTGGGGCGCCCGACGAGGTCGACCGGGACGATGTTGCCGGGCAGCGCCTGCCACAGCAGCAGCAGGCCGGCGACCAACCCGACCCGGATGAGGATGATCCGCAGCCGGCCCGGTGCGTCGACCGGCGTCCGGTCCGATGTGGACACCGATGACACGCTCATGTCGCCGGCCGTTTCTCCGGCAGCGCCGCCTGGTCCAGCTCCTTCGACAGCAGGCCCCACAGGTCCGCGTAGAGCTCGTTGAAGACCGGCAGCGCCCGGGTGGCGGCGACGTCGCGGGGGCGAGGGATGTCCACGGTCCGGATCTCCCGCACGGAGGCCGGTCGGTTGGAGAACACCACGATCCGGTCGGCCAGGGCGATCGCCTCGGTCAGGTCGTGTGTGACGTACAGGACGGTGAGTCCGCGCTCCTCCCGCAGGTCGGCCAGCAGTTGCTGCATCCGTACCCGCAGCAGCGCGTCGAGGGCGGCGAACGGCTCGTCCATCAGTAGCACCGAGGCCTGCGACAGCAGGGCCTGTGCCAGCGCCAGCCGGCTGCGCATGCCGCCGGAGATCTGGTGCGGCTTGTACTGCAGGAAGGCACTCAACCCGACTCGGTCCAGCACGCCGACGGCCGCCTCGTGCCGCTCGCGCTTGGACCGCCCGGCGATTTCCAACGGCAGCGCGGCGTTCTGCAGCACGGTCCGCCAGGGCAGCAGGGCGTCCTTCTGCGTCATGTAGGAGACGTCGCGGTTGAGGCCGACGACCGGCCGGCCGCGAAACGAGGTCTGGCCCTGCTGGCCGCGGACCGTACCCGCGACGAGGTTGAGCAGGGTCGACTTGCCGCAGCCGGACGGCCCGACGAGGGCGACGAACTCACCGTCGGCGACGTCGATGTCGATGCCGTCCAGCACCGGCAGCGAGCCGCCTGCGGTGTCGAAGGCGACCCGTACGTCGCTGAAGGCCACCGCGGCCTCCGCTGCCGGGTCGCCGGCAGCGGAGGCGGTCTGCTCAGTCACCGGTCGGCACGTCCAGACCGAGCGTCTTGATGGCCTCGTTGGCGAAGGTGTTGTCGACGAAGTTCTCGTAGCTGACGTCGATCGGCTGCGGCCGGCCGAGGTTTGCCAGCGCGACCCCCTTGTCGAAGCCACCGCGGGTCAAGGCGAACGTCGGCCCCAGGTTGTCGTAGGCGCTCTGGAACACCTTGTCCAGCACCTCGGGGGCCAGCTGCGGGAAGAACTTCTTGCCGACCAACCGCTTGGCCTCATCCGGATTGTCCAATGTGTACTGCCAGCCCTTGGCGAGCCCGGTCAGGAATGCCCGCACGGTGTCAGGGTTGGTCTGCGTGACCTGGCTGGTGGTGACCAACGTGATGAAATCCATCCCCTGGTATTCGGGCAGCTGCGCGTACCGCACCCGGACCACGTCCGCGTCGTCGACGGCGAAGATGGCCGCCGGGACCCAGACGAACGCGTCGACCTGGTTGTTGTTGAACGCCGCCAGCTCCGCGTCGGGGGTGGGATGCGGCACCAGCGTGACGTCGCGGTCGACCGTCAGCCCGCGGGCCTCCAGCAGCCCTTGTGTCTGGGTGTAGACACCGCCGCCGGGGGCGCTCACGGCGATCCGCAGACCGCTGCCACGCAACGCCTTGAGCTGTGCGTCAGCGTCGTCGGTCGGGATGTTCTTCGCCTTGGCGACGTCGGCCCGGATCACCATCTGCAGCTCGGTGGCGTGGCCCAGCGTCGCCACGACCCGGACCGGCGCGCCCTCGGTCGCCGCGTTCAGCGGCACGCTGACGCTGGGCAGAACGAAGTCGGCGCTACGCCCGAGCAGCGCCGGCAACAGGTCGGCACCACCGGCGGACGTGTCGAACGTGACGCTCAGACCGACCTCGTCGAAGTAGCCCAACTCCTGCGCCAGCAGGACCGGTGCGTCGTACGCCTGCGGCGTGCCGAGCACCTTGACCACCGACTTCGACAGCTCACCGGACCGAGCCGCCCCCTCTGGCGGGTCGTCGCCGGTGCCGCAGGCGGCCACCACCGACAACGCCACCGCGACAGTCAATATCGGCGCCAGCCGACGAAAGGGGAACCGCATTGTTAAGCCTTTCGATACCAACACACGGCCCAGCCGTGAATGAACGCAACACGAATCGAGGCGACGGCGACCTGAAATGCCGTGCCTGGCGCGTTCCCGGCGCACCGGCACAACCGGCTGACACACGGCAGCCCACCGCCACCAAGATCGCGCTTATTCCTAGTAAACCGGTAGGCGAAGAGGGAGTCAACGTGCAATGGATCACTCCCGGAGCCGACCCGCGCCCCACACACAAGGACATGCCCGCAGAACGACAGGCTTCCATCCACCACCACCACAGGGACGACCCGCTTTCGGGAGACGGGATCTCGCCGGCCCTATGTCCGAAAAGGACACTCGCCATCCGGGCCCGGACAGGTCGAGCACGCCCCGCACCCTGGGATGGATCCTCGTGGTCGGCGGCGTGAGGTACGTGCTCAGTTCGTTCGTCTTGTACCTCGCCCGCGACGCACAGGTCCTCTTCGACGCGATGGCGTATCCCGCCTCCGTGGGCGAACCCTGGATGGTCGGCTACCTGCTCATCCGCGGCGTGCGCCGGCAGGAACTGGACGAAGCGCCGCCAACCGTTCACACGCCGACGCCGGTGGCGTAGCCCAAGCCGCCTCACCTCACCAGACGAAGTACGTCAGGAAGGTGACGTACTTCGCCTGGTGCCGCTAGCCGATCGCCCGTGGCGGACCAGGGTGCCCGACGGCTAGGGCGAGGCCGTCAGAGTGGGGGGAGGACCTCGGCCACCCGGGTCGCCATCGCTTGGTACCCCGGGGCGTTGGGGTGGAACGAGTCACTCACCGGCGAGGTGAGGCCGTTGGCCCATACACCGCTGGCGCTGCAGAGCCGGTGGCCACGGAATAGCTCCAGCCCGTTGACGTAGATGACACGGGAGTCGCCCGTGGCCAACACGGCGTCCCGGATCATCCTGTCCGTCTGGGCGGTCGCGGTGTAGATCGCTCTCCGTTCGCTTTCGATGAGGTTGCTCCCCAGGTTCGGGCAACGGTCCTGGGCCGGCGGCGGGTCCGCGGAGTCGTCCGGGTTGGGTACGACGGCCGGGTAGCTCAGCACCATGAGTTTCCCGCTGGGGTGCATCTCCGCCCTGATCTGCCGGTACAGGGCCGTGAGCTGGACCTGTACCTCGTAAAGCTCCTGCGGGGTGACCAACGGTCGTCCCGCGGCGGAGCAGTCGGCGCCCAGGTAGCAGCCGGCGAGCTTGGCCGAAAAGCCGAGGTCGTTGCCGCCGATGGTCAGCGTGACGAGCCGGGTGTGCGGCTGTATCGCGTCCAGTTGGGGTGGCACGCCGGGATGCTGGCTCGCGTACAGGTCAGGGATCGTCCCGCCATGGCACGCCGCCAGGGTCGGCCGGTCCACCGGCAGTCCTGACAGGAGTCTGCCAGCGATGAGGTTGGAGTAGGTCACGGGCGACCGCCGGCACAATTCGTCGGAGTACGGTGGCGCGCCGGTTCCCGAGGAGTACGAGTCACCCAGTGCGACATGCCGGATCACCGGGGGCTGCAGCCCGGTCCCGAACGGCCCGGTGCCCAGCACGATGTGCAGCAGGTCAGTGCCGAGACCCTCGCACAACAGGTAGCGCAGCCCCGGTATGGGGAAGCAGCCGCCCCAGTAGACCCCGATCGGAGCCAACAGGTACAGCTCGAAGGCGATCTCCACGTTGCGGCCGCCGTCGAAGAGCTCACCGGGGATGCGGACGCCGCCCGAGGTCGCGCCGTAGTAGGTCTGCCCGTACGAGAGGGGCGGCGTGGTGTAGAGGAACTGGCCGTCGAAGCGACCGCGGTCGATCACGCCGGTGGCGATGTAGGCCGCGTCGAGCCAGAAGTTGCAGCCGAACTCCGCCACGTAGAAGATGTCCGCCGCGTAGTTGGTCTGGTTGGGGGTGCCGCTGACGGAACTGCTCCGCGTGATCGCCTCGGTGCAGTACAGCCCGGTTGGCGGATCGTCGGGCCCGGCCTGCGGCGACGCCCCGCGCAAGGTCGGCATGTCGGCCTTGCGGATCGCCGCACGGGCCGCTCTGTCCGCCTTGAGCGTGGCGCCGGGCCCCTTCGTCGCGCCCGGCAGCGCCTCGGGCTCGGTAGGGCTCAGCGGTGTCGCGAACGGCGTGATCTTCCTGGTCGTGCGGGGAAGGGTCACCGGATCGGGTGTCTGGATATCGGGCTGCCAACCCTCGCCCCCCGCGGCCGGTAGGGCCACAGCGCCGTCATCGGGGGCCGGCGTCCCGGCCAGCGCGGGTTGTGCGCTGACAAGTAGCCCGCCGATGACCGCAACCGCGGCGAATAACCGCATACGCCGTCCTGGTGACACGGCTCTACGTGATCTCACTGCCACCTCCTGGCTCATGTGATCGCCGTATAACGATCAGCGAAATAGATGCTAGGCAATCGGTAGGCGAGCACAGAACCGTGAAATTACGCAAAGAGGTGCGCGAAAAATCAATCCTCGCCACGCGTGATCTGTAATAGCCACGGCGTATGTGTCCGTAGTGGACTGTGTGCTGAGAGACCTGCGTACCCGGATCGAACTGCGCTCGTTCGCGCTCAAGGTGCTACTGCCCCCGGTGCGGATATCTCGCCGCCGCGGCGCGAGTAAGGCTTGACGGGTTCCAACGGGCTGGGATCATGGTGTCGTCGATGGCGGGGAGGCGAGATGACGGCGACAGAGCGCTCTGGGCCGACCCCTGCCGCCGAGCCTGCGCCGGCGACCCGCCGTGCCGAGTTCGACGCCATCCGGATGCTGGTGGTGCTCGGCTTGGTCTTCTTCCATGCCGCGCTGATCTTCGACACCCGCGACGACTTCTACGTCAAGAACCCCCAGACCACCGAGGCGATCACGTTCGCTGCCGGGTTCGCCGTGGTCTGGGCGATGCCGGCCCTGTTCCTGATCGCCGGGTCCGGGGCGTGGCACTCGCTGCGCCGCCGTGGCCCGGCCGGGTTCGCTGTCGAGCGTATGTTGCGGTTGGGAGTGCCGTTGCTGTTCGCGACGGTGGCGATCCTGCCGGTGCCGCAGTGGCTGCGACTCAAGGCCGCCGACCCGGGTTACGGAGAGTCGTATCCGCGGTTCTGGCTACGGTTCTTCGACGTTCGCCTGAGCCTGTCGGACTTCCCGTTCATGGTGCGGGGCGAGTTCTTCGAGAGCGGGCATCTGTGGTTCGTGGTGCTGCTGCTGGCGTTCTGTCTCATGCTGGCGCTGGCGGCCCGGCTTCCGAGCGGGCGGATGAGCCGGGTCCGCGACGCTGCCGCCGCCGCGGTGGCGCGGCGTGGTGTGGTGTTGTTGCCGGCGATCCCGGTCGCTGTGGTCGCCGCGGTGCTGGGCATGGAGGAGACGTTCGCGGGCTGGCACCGCTGGGCCTACCTGCTGTTCTTCTGCTACGGCCTGGCTTTGGCATCCGATGACCGGTTCCGGCACGCGATGCGCCGCGACGCGGTACCGGCGGCGGTCGCCGGGCTGGTCCTGTTCGGCGCCTCGGGGATCGCGTTTGGCACCCTGGGCGGCGACCCGTTCACCGACACCACGATCCCTGCCGGATTGGCGCGGCTGTCGTTTGGCGCCGCCGGCTGGTGTTGGCTGGTCGCGATCCTCGGCCTGTCAGACCGCCGTCGACCGGCGCGGCCGCGGGCAACCACCAAGGAGCCGCCGCGGGGCCGGCGGCGGGTCTATGCCTACCTGGCGGAGGCGGTCCTGCCGCTCTACGTCCTGCACCAGCCGATTGTGGTGGCGGTCGCCTACATCGTGGTGCGTTGGCACATGCCCGCCCCAGTCAAATACGTCGTGATCGTCGCGGTCTCGTTCGTCATCATGTTCACCATCTATGACCTGCTGGTCCGGCGCACCCGACCGACCCGCTTCCTGTTCGGCATCCGCAGCGACCGCACGCACCCGCGACCGGGCACTTCTTCGGCACAGTGAGGTTTCCTCGGACCGGCCGCGGTCAGCTCTCGGCGGCGACGTACTTGCTGTTGATCGCGGCCTTGAAACAGCCACCGCTATGCACAATCCAGTCGGTCGGGTGAGGGTAGCCCTACCATCGATATGCCGGGTGGCGTCAGTGAGTTCGGGGATGTGTCGGGCGGCCGTACGGCAAGCGCCGCGGCTCCCCGCACGACTGGACCGGGCCTGAAGGCTCGTTACGCCGGTTCGATCGGCAGCCAGAGTTCACAGGTCGCGGTGCTGAAGTCGTCCGCACGCTCAAGCACCGCGACGATCTCCGGACCTGGCCGCAGACGCCACGGGTTGGAGGGGAACCACTCGGTCGCGGTCGCGGCCCAAGTGTCCTGCAGGGTCTGTGGATGCGGCCCCGCGGTCTGGAAGACCGCCCACCTGCCGGCCGGGACCTCGATGGTGTCGAGGTCGTCGGGGATCGACGCTTCCAGGGAGACGGCGACCCCGTGGAGGTAGGTCAGTTCGCTGCCCTCGGCGCGGTCGGGGTCGAGATCGTCACTGACCGCGAGCAGGCCCGTCGGCTCGGTGTCGCCGAGGGTCTTCAGACGCAGGTGCTCCTGCTTCGGCAGTGCGGCGATGTGCTGCTGGATGTGCGGGTTGGTGCCCTGGTGGATCAGCGGTACGCGGGCGGCGTGCCCGACGAGCCTAAACGCGGGGTGGTCGACGATACGGACGTCCATGCGGTTGCTCCCTTCGACGGTCAGGCGGAACCTGAGCTGTGGTTGTGTGCGAAGGGGGCCTCCGTCGCGGCGCACATCACCAGGGCCGGCCCCGTGGACCGCCCGGAACGCCCGTCCGAACGCCTCGGTCGAGCCGTATCCATGCCGGACGGCGATGCTCAGCAAATCCTCGTCGCCTCGGACGACGTCGGCGGCGGCGACGGTCATGCGGCGGCGGCGCGCATACTCCGACAGCGGCATGCCGGCCAACGACGAGAACATCCGCCGGAGATGGTGTTCGGTCGTGCCGAGCGCCTGGGCCACACCCTTGACGTCGAAGTCCTCGGTGAGGTGCTCCTCGACAAGGTCGACAAGCCGGTTGAGTGCCGAGATCATTGGCCTCCTTCTGACCTCAACCTTGACCGAAGGCGCACCGGCTGCGCCCGATCGCCGCGGCCCGATCCGATCGCCGGCGCCTCGTGGACCAGTGCGTCGTTCGTGAGAGCGTCCACCATAAACAGCGCGAAGTCCACGCGACGCGTGAGGTTGCTCGTGAGCATGGGGAAGCCAACGATCCAGGCCGTTTCGAGCCGAGGGCGTCTGACCGAAAGTATGAGGGCGGAGCATCCCCGCGTGCGCGGGGAGCACGGGTGCCGCTCCTGGCTCTCTGCCCCGTTACCGGGACCATCCCCGCGTGCGCGGGGAGCACGGGCTCCCCGAATCGCCCCCACTCGGCCATGTGGGACCATCCCCGCGTGCGCGGGGAGCACCTACGTGGCCTACAACACGTTGAAGGCGGCGGCGGACCATCCCCGCGTGCGCGGGGAGCACACGGTTCAACTTCGCCAGCAGCGCGTTTGCCTGGGACCATCCCCGCGTGCGCGGGGAGCACGGGATGCATCGCCGTCACTCGGTTTCGTAGGCGGGACCATCCCCGCGTGCGCGGGGAGCACGGTCAGGGACTGGCTGACGCTCGACTCGACCAAGGACCATCCCCGCGTGCGCGGGGAGCACGAGTTGCTCGTGGTGCTGTGCCTGTTCTGGCAGGGACCATCCCCGCGTGCGCGGGGAGCACGTCGACCGGCGATGCCGCAGGAACACCCGGTACGGACCATCCCCGCGTGCGCGGGGAGCACTGGCCGGCAACCAGGAGGACGTGACGAACTTCGGGACCATCCCCGCGTGCGCGGGGAGCACATGTCGCCCGACGTCATCGACAACCGATTCACGGGACCATCCCCGCGTGCGCGGGGAGCACACGCCGTTGTCGAGCAGGAGTTCCCAGACGACGGGACCATCCCCGCGTGCGCGGGGAGCACAAGCGCGCCTCCTCGGACATGTCGTCCAGCGAGGGACCATCCCCGCGTGCGCGGGGAGCACCCGGCGGTCGTCCCAACCCCCCGGTGGGACGCGGGACCATCCCCGCGTGCGCGGGGAGCACGTGATCCGTTCCGGCAACACCGTCTCGGAGTTCGGACCATCCCCGCGTGCGCGGGGAGCACCCGCCACCGGGCCGGTGGGCCACCCACCACCCCGGACCATCCCCGCGTGCGCGGGGAGCACGCCCCGCTAGAAGATTCACGCGCGCCCGCGCCGGGACCATCCCCGCGTGCGCGGGGAGCACCTTCACCCGGCGGTCGAACATCTCGGGCAGGTCGGACCATCCCCGCGTGCGCGGGGAGCACCACATTTCCGGCGACACGCGGCGGTGCCACGCGGGACCATCCCCGCGTGCGCGGGGAGCACGAGACCTTCCAGCGGAGCCTCCCGGACGCCACGGGACCATCCCCGCGTGCGCGGGGAGCACGAGAGCGTCGGGCATCGCGGCGACGCCCTCCAGGGACCATCCCCGCGTGCGCGGGGAGCACTACGGCGAAACCGGTGCGAAGAAAGCAGCAATGGGACCATCCCCGCGTGCGCGGGGAGCACGATCTTGCGTCCGACAAGCCGGCGACGGAGCCGGGACCATCCCCGCGTGCGCGGGGAGCACGAACCTCCTGGCCAAGGATCTGGCTAAGCCTGGGGACCATCCCCGCGTGCGCGGGGAGCACGTCCTTGAGCGCCAGCCGCCGCTCGTAGGCGAGGGACCATCCCCGCGTGCGCGGGGAGCACTGGCCCCTGAGCACCACGGTGACGACTTCGAGGGGACCATCCCCGCGTGCGCGGGGAGCACGTCAGCTCGGTGGTCCGGGAGTGTGCCCAGCCGGGACCATCCCCGCGTGCGCGGGGAGCACGAGCGCCCCTTCTACCGCGAGGGGCGGTACATCGGACCATCCCCGCGTGCGCGGGGAGCACCAGAGGCGGCCGGCTTCGTCCTGGACGGTGCCCGGACCATCCCCGCGTGCGCGGGGAGCACACCGGGGCGGCGTAGTCGTCGCCGGCCTGAAGAGGACCATCCCCGCGTGCGCGGGGAGCACACCCCTGGCGCGACCGTTGATGTGCTGGAATCCGGACCATCCCCGCGTGCGCGGGGAGCACCCGGACGGAGCCTTGCCGAGCCGGCCGGGCCGGGGACCATCCCCGCGTGCGCGGGGAGCACGGGGCGCTGCGCCGCGCCGGCAAGGTCGACCTGGGACCATCCCCGCGTGCGCGGGGAGCACGTCAGCCAGTGAGAAGGTCTGCATTCGGCGACGGGACCATCCCCGCGTGCGCGGGGAGCACCCTCGTGCGCCTGGACAAGCTCCCGCCACTCTCGGACCATCCCCGCGTGCGCGGGGAGCACAACGATGGCGACCCGCGCACCTCCGGCCCCGGCGGACCATCCCCGCGTGCGCGGGGAGCACGGCGCGGCGGGGAGCTGGTGGCGTGCGTGCTGCGGACCATCCCCGCGTGCGCGGGGAGCACGCTACGCGGATGTCCGCGATGCCCGGGGTGGCGGGACCATCCCCGCGTGCGCGGGGAGCACATTCGGCCACGCGGCCTTGATCTCGATCGCCAGGGACCATCCCCGCGTGCGCGGGGAGCACCAAATCGGTGTTGAACGTCGCGAACCACAACTCGGACCATCCCCGCGTGCGCGGGGAGCACATCTCGCGTGCTGGTATGCGGAGCGTATGCGGAGGACCATCCCCGCGTGCGCGGGGAGCACGGAAGCCAGCGACTACCGGACCGGGCGCTACCAGGACCATCCCCGCGTGCGCGGGGAGCACGCTCCTGCCCTACGTCAGCCAGCGCAACCACGTGGACCATCCCCGCGTGCGCGGGGAGCACTCACCCGCGTTGCGGGGTTCGCCCCGCCCTTCAGGACCATCCCCGCGTGCGCGGGGAGCACTGGATTGAGCGGCACTGCGTCATCCCGGACCGGGGACCATCCCCGCGTGCGCGGGGAGCACGGCCCTCAGTACGCCGATGCACTCCGCTGCCGTGGACCATCCCCGCGTGCGCGGGGAGCACGTCCAGAACGGCGCCAACATCGACGTCGGCCTGGGACCATCCCCGCGTGCGCGGGGAGCACTTGGGTGTGATCTCACCCTCTTCGTCGGCCCACGGACCATCCCCGCGTGCGCGGGGAGCACACGTCGCCGTCTCCGAGGGTGTAGACGATGCGGGGACCATCCCCGCGTGCGCGGGGAGCACCCGTTCGAAGCCCGCTGGGTCAGCGGCG
>NZ_JBHLUH010000048.1:0-32952 GCF_042433955.1 Phytohabitans kaempferiae
ACCAAGCCACAGACCGGAAATCATCACCAGTCACCCAGAAGTGACAAAGCACTACTAGCCCATTGTCGATAAGCGCACGGGACGATCCGGTGGTGGACGTACGGATCGGCGACGGGCTCACGGCCGCGCAGATGCTCGCAAGCGCTGCTGATCTCGCGATCGGAACCCATCGAGCGGCGTCGCCGTACCGTTCGGTTCTGCTCGCCGACCTACCGGTCTGGGCCTATGTGCCGACCACCGACCCGTGGCGAAGACACCGCAGCGTCGACCTGGAGATGCTCCTCACCCGGCCGCTCATCGTCGTGCCGGTGACGTTCGCCGCCCAGGCCGCGCTGGACGCGGCGCTGGCTACGCACGACTTCGCCCACCACACCGTGGTCGGAGCCGCTAACGGCACGATCTCTCAGGCACTCGCCACGACCGGCCGCGGCGTGGCCGTCGTCTCCGATGACCCGCGCTTCGAGATGCACCCCGTCGCGATCCACATCGACGGCGTTCCGCTTCGTATCCGGCTATACGCAGCGTGTGACCCAGGCAGCATCGCCGCCCAGACGGCGATGCTGCCTCCCCGCCTGGATCTCCGACCGCTACAGCACGGTCGCCCCCCACGCGCACACGCGCGCAAATGTAGACCGGGTTTACACAACGCTGGACGAGATCGCGTCGGGTGGAGGGTAGGCGACACCGCCAATTCCTGGCCGCCGTCGATCTCGGCATGCCGGCACGCGGTCGCGACCTTCCCTATTAACGGGACCTCGAGCAGGAGCCGCACTTCGAGGAGGTCGTCGAGATCCTTCTGGCTCGGAGCTATGATGCGGAAGCCCGCGTTCGCCTCGACCTCGACGAGGCCCATGCGCACGAAGTCGAGCATCGCCTCACGGACCGGCGTTGCCGATACGCCCAGCTGGTTCGCGAGTACTGGTGCTTAGTGCCGCTCGCCCGGGCGCAAGTCACCCGTCACGAGCGCGGAGCGGAGCGCTTCCATGACGTATGTGCGGGTGCTCGTGCGGGCTCCGTCGAGCGTCATCCGGTCCTTCCTCGTCGTTCCAGGATCGCGCGCGCGATCACCACGTCCTCCCACGACATCCCGCTGGTCTTTACGATCACTCGCCCTTCGGCGGGTACCGCGGCCGAGCCGCGTGCGATATGGACGAGCTCCGTGAGCTCGTCGGGCGCGAGCGCGCCGTCATGGACGGCCATGACTATATCACCGGCCTCGCGGAGTGCGGTCGCGCGGTCCTCGACGACAACGCTCGCGCCTCGAAACGCGTCCGACGGCAGCTCCCGCGCGTCGCGTTCGTGCGACCCAACCGCGATGACGACCGCGTCGGCGGCCAGGTCGGTGCTGTCGAAGAGCGGCTCGCGTGCATCCGTCGCGCACACGACGATCGTCGCCTCCCGCAGCGCGGCCGCGGCGGCGTGCGAGCCGGCGGTGAGGCGGGCCGCCCCCTCGACTGGGTCGCCGCCGCGGCGGCTCACGACCCACGCCGTCTCGATGCGCTCGCCGCAGCCCACGACCGAGCGGAGCGCCCGGAGATGCGCCCGTGCCTGCACGCCCGTGCCAAAGACGATCACGCGGTGGGGGGCCGACCCAGTACGGAGCCGATCGCGGACGGCCGCGAGTGTGACCGCGGGCGTTCGGAGCGCCGTGAGCGCCGCGCCGTCGAGGAGCGCGACCGGCGCAAAGGTGCGCGCGTCGAGATGCAGGTACGTGCCTTGGATGACCGGCATCCCCTGCGCGGGATTGCCCGGCGCGAGTCCGATCACTTTGACTCCGGCGTCTGCCCCAACCTGGGCGGGCATCATCAGCAGCAGGCCGTGGGCGAGCGGCACGCGGGCGCGGGGCGGGTCGTCTGCCGGAGTGAGTCCCCCGCGCAGGGCGGCGAGGATCGCGTCGATGGCCGCGTCGGCGCCGAGTGCGCAGAGCACCTCGTCTGCACCGAGGGTCAGGATGTTCAACGCAGCACGAATCCGGGGACCTGGTCGTCCCGGTCGTCGACCGAGAACTCGTGCTCGCCGGTGCGGAAGGCACGCCCTCGGACGGTGGTCGCGACGAGGTCGGCCGGACTCCCGGGAGTGCGGCCGACCACCGTGCCGAGAAAACGCGATCCGACGATCGAATCGTGGACGAGGTGCCCGCCGACCACGAGCTCCCCGCGTCCCACGAGGGTCACCAGGCGCGCGGACGTGCCGGAGCCGCACGGCGAGCGGTCGACCTCCCCGTCGGCGAACACCGTGACGTTGCGTTGGTGCCGGCGCCCCTCGGCGTCAGTGCCGAGGTCGTCCCAGAAGACCGTGCCGTAGATGCCGCTCTGCCGCGGGTCGTGCGGATGCAAGGCGACCGGCTGCTCGTCGAGTTGCGCTTTGATCTCGCGTCCGAGCGCGATGAGCCGGTCGACCTGCCCAGGCTCGACCGCGACGCCGAGCGACGCCGCCTCGACCTGTGCGTAGATCGCGCCACCATAGCTGACATCGGCGCGGCTCACGCCAGCGCTCGTCGACACCGGGACGTCCGTCGCGATTAGGAAGCCGGGCACGTTAACGAACTCGACCCCCGCAACCCGGCCGTCGCCGTCGACCTCGACCCGCGCGATGACCCGCCCCGACGGGACGTCGATCACGACATCGTTCATGCCCGCGCCACTCGCGACCCGGCCGGACTCGACAGCCCACGTGCCGAGGGCGATTGTGCCGTGCCCGCACGCGGTCGAGAAGCCGTCCTTGTGCCAGAACAGCACGCCGAAGTCTGCACCCTCGTCGTCGGGCGGCACGATGAATCCGCCGTACATGTCGGCGTGCCCACGGGGCTCGAAACACAGGAGACGGCGCAGGCCGTCGATCTCCGGGTCGCCGATCGCCGTCATTCGCCGCATCGCAACGGTCGCGCCGGCGATGTCAGGCGGCGACGCGGTGATGCGGAACGGCTCCCCGCCCGTGTGGTAGTCGATCGTCGAGATGATCCGGGCCATGATTGCTCCTCGAGTCGGCGTCGGCGGTCTGGAAGGGCAGCGCGCGGAGAGGTCGCCCGTGTGGAGGCGACGGTCAGCTCAGAGGCGAGAGACGAGTCAAGCTTCGTGCGGTGAACTACCGTCCGACGCCCCATACTGCGGCAAACTCGACGGTATGGAGCGTGACCCTGCTACCGCGAGCGGCACGAACGGGCGGATGCTCGGCGCAGGCCCCGACACGGTCCATATTTCGGTCGAACCGGCAGAGATCCCGTCGCCCGGTATGAAGTCTTCGAGGGCGCCGATGCAGTGCTCGCCGATCAGTTCGTCGTGACGGAGGCCGTCCTAGCGTGGCTCGTTCGCCGCGCCCTCGAGCGTGCACCTGGTGGCGCTAAACGGCCGGCACTCTATGTCGACGATCGCTTGCTCGGGGATCACGTTCGTCGCGGTGCCCGCCGAGTGCAAGAGTTCCTGGGCTTGAGGGAATCGCAGCAACGAAGTGGCGGTTCTGCAACAAAGTCGACCCTCCGGCGAGGCCTGAGGTAACTGTTCGGGTCATGTCGATTCCATTTCCCTACGCTAGATAGACAACTTCGGGGAGCGCAGGACGCCGGGGTCGGCGCGGCGCCCATGCCTCCCGTTCGGAAGATCACGGGCCGCCGGCACGACCCCCGTAACAATAAGCTCCTGTTGGCCCGTCGTGTTGCCGATCGAGGCTTAGCGGGTGTCGAGGAGGCGACCGTACGCGTCGACATCGGGGTCTACGTCGAACGCCGCACTGATCCGGCGGAGGACGTCCGGGTCCTGGGGCGACCGATGGTCGAATGGCGGCGGGAAGTCAGCGGGAACTGGGAGGTTGGGCACCTCATGGAGCGGCTGCTCGTCGAGCGAGCGGGCGAGGTGGGCGATCCGTCCTGGTTCGCTGACCGGTGTCGGCTCATACAGGAAGAACTTCGCGAAGGTCTCTTCCCCGTAGGTCTCCAGGATGTCGTGTTCCGTCCCCGCTCGCGTCGCGACTATGTCGCCTGCCTGCACGTAATGAGTCTCACCGTCAACCAGGATCTTGGCCTTGCCGCGCGCGATTAACCACAACTGGTTGTAGTCGTGGTGATGGCGGTCGTGTCGACGCTGTCCGGCGTCAACTTCCCAGTATCCAACCGTGGTCGTCTCGAGCCACTTGGGGCGGTTTCGCCGCCCCAGGATGTCCGAGCCATATCGATACACCGGCATTAGTTCTTCCTTCCTTCTTCAACGCTGCTCAATGGTCCGGGTCGCTGACGATCCGCCGCGTAGGCAAGGAACTCCGGTCGATACGTGTGCCGTCCTTGACGATCTGGACGATCCGCCGATACGCGCGCACGTCGCGGAGCGGATCCCCGTCGAGCACCAGAAGGTCAGCGCGCTTACCCGGCTCGAGTGTGCCGAGCTCGGGCTGCTGGTAGGCCTCCGCTATGTAGCGCGTGCCGGAGAGGAGCACTTCCATCGGCGCCATGCCCATCTCGGTCACCGCTTCGAGCCAGAGGAAGTGGCCCTCGCCGAGCTTCCAGGGGGAGTCGACGGCTCCATCGAGCAGCGATGACCACGCTGGGTGCGACCGTACGTGGCTTCCCTCGACGAACCCGTCCGTTGTGAGAAGAAGGCGGGCTCCGGCCTCGATAAGTCGGCGATTGTTGGCTTGAAGGATGCGATTGAAAGCGTAGCTACGACGCGGCTCGGGTCCGTACGCTTCCATCCACGTGTGATACCGCTCGTTGGGCAGTAGCGCTGCCACCGGAAGCTGCCGCTCCACGATCACCTCTAGCGTTTCGTCGGGCAGCGGTCTGTTTCCCGTAATGCTGCCGTGTTGCAGGATGTCAGCGCCGGCCTCGATCTCCATTCGCAGGCTCTCCGGCGACATGGTGTGGGCCTGGACCGTGAGGCCCGCCCGATGGCCTTCTTCGACGATGGCGCGCTGGGCCGCTTCAGAAAACGTGATGTACGGAATCGCCTGCGCAGGGTCGATGTGCGTACAGGCCGCATACTTGACAAAGTCGATGCCGCTCGTCTCGATGTACTCCCGAACATGTGCGCGTACTTCGTCGGGAGCCATCCTGACAAGTTCCGCATTGACACCCCGGTCAAGGCGCGGCGCGAGCCGCGCAGTCGTGTCTGGCCCGAAGATGCCCGACGCCTGACCCTCAGCGTCGGGCCCGAAAGCCTCCGGGAAACCGATGATCTGGCCCGCCAGGAACAGCCGGCTGCCGACAAGGGAGCCATTCTCGACGCGCTCCCGCGCAGCGACGAGCACGTCGAGGATGCCGGCCGTGTCGAACACCGTCGTAACACCGGCACGGAGTGCGATCTGTAGCCCCTCGTCGATGAGCGGACTATAGTCGGACTCGTATTGGAGCATCAGTTCCGTCGTGTTTGCACCAGTCACGTGAACATTGGCGTCCATGAGGCCGGGGATGACGTGACAACCGTGAGCGTCGATTATCTCGACTCCCTCAGGCAGCTCGACGGATCCATCCGGATGAACCGACCGTATCCGGTTGCCCTCGATGAGTACCGTCCAGCCGGGCCTTCCCGGCGCCCCGGTTCCGTCTATCACCGTCCCGCCAACGACGGCGCGAAAGGTCTTCATCTTTTCCTCCTCCGTGATTGGTGCGAACTCGACCGTCCTACTGCGTAGCGCGAAGCGATGTCGGCTCGACAGGGGTGAGCTGTCCGGTCACTCCGCGATAGAACAACGAAGTGACGCGGTTCGAAATCGGCACAAGATCGAAGTCATTCACGACGGCGCGCTCCGCCTTGCCCCACAGGTCACAGCCTTGCGGCGGCGTCGTGGCGTTCGCCTCGGCCGACAGCTTGACATACTCCGGGTTGTCCAGGGCCATGAAGTTCTGCCCACGCGGCGGCAGTGGCCCGGAGAGGTACGGGATGAACTGGCTTCCAAGGCGCAGGTCCCATCCAAGCAGGTACACGTCAAAATTGCCGGTTTGGTAAAGTGTCTTCACTAGGCCGCCGACGTTCTCACCGATGGGTTCGATGCCCACACCGATCGCCTTCCATCTGGCGGCGAGGAGCTCGGCGGTGGGACGCTCAAGTTCTGAGCGGTCAGTCCAGTAGCGGAGCCCGAGCGTCAGAGGCACTCCGTCCTTGACGCGTTTGCCGTCGGAACCCAGCACCCAGCCAGCCTCATCGAGCAGCTTCGCCGCACGCTCAAGATCCTGACCCGGCAGCACCCCGGCGACCGCGTTGGTCGGGCAAACGGCCGGTTCGGTTACGAGCAGACCTTCGGCCGCGACACCGTGGGTGTTGGTGCTGACTGCGATGACTTCCTTGAAGTCGAGCGCGTGGACAAGTGCCTCACGTACTCGTCGGTCGGAAGTGGCACGCCCCTCCCGTTGGTTGAAGTTAAGCCATGCCGCTGCGGTGTAGGCGTCGGCCGAGTCGAGTCCTGCGGCCCTGACGCGATCACTGTTCGGCCCGCTGACGTTGGCGATGTTGACGTCCCCAGATAGGAGAAGGTTCGCAGCGGTCGTCTCGTCCGCGATTTGGCGGAACACCACGGTCGCGGGGGCATCCGCTACGGTTGTGCCGTCGGGACCCCAAGCGTAATCGTCTCGCCGCTTTAGCTCGATGGTTTCCCCAGTCGAGACCGCACTGACAACGTAGGGGCCCGTCCCGTTTGATCTGTTGGCGAGGGAGTCGGGGTCTTTGACCCCAGCCGCGCACAGAATCGGAAGCAGGCCAACGGTGTCAAGGAGGTAGCCGTATGGTTGGGCGACGGTGACTCTGACCGTCCGGCTCGCATCGTCGCCAACCGCGGTCAGAGGGGCCGTGGGTGTGTAGTACCCGTATGCCCAGGATGCGTTGGCGGCGTCGCTCGCGAAGTTGATTGCGGCGGCGACATCCTTCGCGGTAAGTGCGCTGCCGTCGGCGCATGTGATGCCGGGGGTGAGAGTGAAGGTCGCGGAGGTGTTGTCCGCCTTCCAGGTCGCGGCGAGTCTCGAGACAAACTCGCCCTCTGGGGTTTTGTAGAGAAGCGAGTCGTGCGTGAACGGGGCCACCTCCGAGATTCCGAACTCGCGGTTGCGATATGGGTCGAAAGCACCGGTTGGGTTGGCAGCGAGGGCGATCGTGATCGTGTCAGATGCGTCCATTCCTGTTGTCGAACACCCGGCCATGGCGGTTCCCGCGATGAGACCCGCCAGCGCGGCGGCCGTGCCGAGCCTGCTATTCCTGCTGCGCATTGCAAGAGCGTCCTTTCAAAATGGAATTCTCTTGTTGAGGACGACGACCATGATGCGGATCTGGCCGAGGACGTTTGTGTGACGCTTTGGCGTCGACGCGGCGGTTGCCAATAGCGCACTCCAGCGCCGCCGCGTGTTCGATGATGATGCGCCGCTGTGTTGCGGGCCGAGGCCGTGCCGCCTCTTTACGAGCAAGCTCGACCACCACCGGCAGAGGCAGTCGAGGGAACAGACCGGAGGTTGCCATGGTGGCGACGGGACCGCCTTCGTCCAACGCCCAAATCTCGTTGAGCGCGGCGAAGTATCGCGCGACATATGAACCTAGGAGATCGGTACGTCTCGGGCTCCAGAATCCGGTGATGACGCCGCGGCGAGATTCCGGATCGATCCCGTCGGCCCGTAGGGCACTCGTCCACGCCGCAGCCTTGGCTGCGGCCGTCGGGATCAACGCCCGCGCCGTCGCGGCCTCGGCAGCAGACGCGGGATCCGGCGCCGCGTCGAACTCGGCGTCGATGACTTCACGCCCGATTGCGCCGCACGCCGACCTCGCCTGAACTATCAACCATCGCACCTGACGGTCCACGATGGCATCCGCACTGGTGGCCGCGAGAACGTCGAGAAGCCCGACATTTCCAGTGTCTGTTGCGAGCCGCGCGATCGTGGAGAGCCAAGCACGCTGGGTTTCCATCGACCCGTACTGCGGGGGTAGGGAATGGACGAGAGCATCTAGGAGATCTGGGATGTTGCCGGGCGCGGCCCACTCTACGATCGCGTGCTTGACACCCTCGAGCAAGCAGGCTTGCACCGCCGCTGGCGGGTTTGCGGCGAGTGCGTGCAGGGCCGATTCGACGTACCGGGACGCGGGAATCTCGCTGTTTCGCGTCGCATCCTTCAATGCTCGGGCGGCGACCGCCAGCGCGATTGGGTCGTCGATCCGGCCGAGTCCGGCGAGCAGGGTGTCGCGTGCCTCCTCGTCGAGGAGTGTGCGGGCGTAGGCAAGGTCTTCATCGTCGATCAAGACGAGGTCGGCCGCCGGGAGGCCTGCGAACTCGGGGATTTCGACGTGATCACCGATGAGCGTCACATGCGCTCGGGACGTGCGCCGAAGCCGGCCCCCCGTGTCGGTGTACAGCCCGACTCCGACGCGGTGCGGGCGGGGCTCGGCGAGCGCGGTGCTCTGGGCCCGGCGAAGCTCGACGGTACGGTACCGTCCGTCGTCATCGACATCGACGGCCGCGGCGAGCACGTCGACACCGGGGCTCCGCAGCCATCGCTCGGCCCATGTCCCCAGGGCCACACCCGCCTGTTCTTCGAGGGCGGTCATGAACTTGGCACGGGTCACCGTGCCGAACGGATGGCGAGCGAGGAGCGCCCGCACGGCGCTGAAGAAGTGCTCCTCGCCGACGAGCACGCTGAGCTGCCGGAGCACAGCCGCGCCCTTCCGGTAGGTGATTACATCGAAGTTGGCTGCGGCTACCAGGAGGTCAGGGACGTGGTCTGGTGCTATGGGGTGCGGATCGGGAAGCTGGTCGGCCTCGAGCGCGCTGGCCTTTCGATAGAGGGCGAACCGAGCCCACACCTCTTCGGGCTTGCCGAGTCGGGCACGGACGATGTGGCTGAGGAAGGTCGCGAAAGCCTCGTTCAGCCAGGAATCGTCCCACCAAGCCGGTGTCAGGAAGTCGCCGAACCACATGTGCGCGAGCTCATGAAGAACTACGTATTCGCGTTCCGCGACCTGGTCGGCGCTGTCGGAACCTTCCGGGAGCAGGCCACTGCCGAGGAGGACCGCGCCAGCGTTCTCCATCCCCCCGATGCCACGACCGGTACCGAACACCTGGTCATACTTCGAGAAGGGGAACGGCGTGGCAAAAAGAGATTCCAGGGTGGTCATGCCTCGGTACGCGAGATCGAGGACGGCCTCGGCGTCGAGGCGAGGCGAGTTCGAGCTCGTCGTGTATACCCCTAACGGCACGCGTCCCCGTGCGGTCTCCACGATGCGCCGGGTGCCGACGAAGGGGCCGGCGAGCAGGGCGACGACGTACGTAGGTATGCGCGGCGTCGGCGCGAAGCGGACGAGGACCGTCCCCGCGTCCGCACCTTGCCGGTCGGTCTCCTCTTCGTTCGAGATCACTACCCACTCGGCGGGCGCGACGACCTCGATCGTGAACTGTGCTTTAAGGTCGGGCTGATCGAAGGCAGCGAACATTCGTCGGGCGCCAGCCATAAAAGCCATGGACTCGACGTAGACGCTGCCGTCCGAGGGATCGACCGTACGCTTGAGTCCCTCCCCGCCCCGGGAGTATGCAAACATTCCGTCAACGACAAGGAGATTGCGAGGCTGAAGCTTGTCCAACCAGAGCCGTCCCCCGTCAACCGGCGAGTCGACATCGATAGTCTGACCGTTAAGCTTGACACGCAGGAGCTCGTCGGGCATGAGGTCGATGAATGTGCCGGCGCCGTCGGTTGCGCTGAACTCGATTTCGGTGTGAGAGTGGAAGAGTTCCTCACCTTGGGTAAGGTCGACTTTCACCCGATAGGACTCAACCTGAATCAGGCGCGAGCGCATCAGTGCCTCGCCGCGAGCGAGTGTCGTCCCGCTCATGATCGGATGATTTTCGCTCTTGCGACGTCGTCCGCTAGGGGTACGAAGTGGCAGGCCGCGAGATTCCACCGTCCGTCGCCAGACGGCGCGACGTCGTGGCAAGCCGTTCGATCCGGGTAGACGAGTGGTCCGACTGGACAGCGTGTGTGGAACCGGCAGCCGGGCGGTGGATTGCGCGGATCGGCGGGTTCGTTGTCGGCGACGGCGGGTGGACCGGCGGGGGTCGGCTCCTCCGATAGAGAGGACAGCAACTCACGTGTGTACGGATGCCGCGGCCGGGACAACACCTGATCCGTCAATCCGACCTCGACAATCTGGCCGAGGTACATGACCGCGACAATGTCGCTCACGTAGCGGACGACGGCGAGATCGTGGGAGATGAACAGCATCGACAGCTCGAGGCGGTCGTGCAGCTCGCGGATGAGGTTGAGGATCGCGGCCTGGATCGATACGTCGAGCGCCGATGTGATCTCATCGGCGATGAGCACCGCGGGCTTGGCGGCCAGTGCGCGAGCGATTCCGACCCGCTGCCGTTGTCCGCCCGACAAGCTCGCGGGCAGGTCAACGGCACGTTCGCCGTCCAGCCCCACAAGACCCAGGAGACGCTCGACCTCGGCGCGCCGGGTGTTGCGGCTCCGCGCTTCGTCGCGCGGCAGCGCCTCGGCGATCGAATCGCCGATCGACATCCGAGGGTCGAGCGATGAGAAGGGATCCTGGAAGACCATCTGGATCCTGGATTCACGCCGTCCTCGGCGCGGGCCGATCGGAACCCCGTCCAGTCGGATGGTTCCGGACGTCAGGGGCGCGAGCCCGAGTGCTGCGCGACCCAGAGTCGACTTGCCGGACCCGGACTCCCCGACGAGGCCCACGACGCGTCCAGCGGGAATCGCCAGATTGACGCCGTCGACGGCGACCGTCCGATGACGTCCCGTTCCGAAGTGCACCGCGACCCCGTCAAAGGTGAGCTCACTCGCCATCGCGCAGCTCCTTGGGATCGGCGAGGATGGCTGGCTTCGCGCTGGGGCGCGCTGGTTGTATCTGGATGTCGGCGTGCCAGCACGCGACCCGGTTGCCTGAGGTCTCGCGTCTTAGCGGCGGGTCCTGTGTCCGGCATTTCCCGTCGGCCAAAGAGCAACGCGGCGCGAACGCGCAGCCGCTCGGGACGGCGGACAGGTCCACTGGCCGGCCCGGGATTGTTGCTAGCGGCAGAGTGCGGTCCGCGGTGACCGAGGGGATGCTCGCCAGGAGCGCGCGCGTGTACGGATGGCGAGCCTGAGGGAGTTCCCCCATCCGAATGTCCTCCACAATCCGGCCGGCGTACATGACCAGGACCCGGTCGCAAATGCGCCTGATAGCGGACAGGTCGTGGGAGATGAAGAGGATCGAGACCTCGCGGGAGCGCCGGATGTCCTGAAGCAGGTCGAGCACACGGCGCTGAACTGTGACGTCGAGAGCGGTGGTTGGCTCATCGGCGATCAGAAGCGAGGGTTCGCCCATGAGGGCCATACCGATCATGGCGCGCTGGCGCATGCCACCCGAGAACTCGTGAGGATACTGACGGGCGCGGCGGGCAGGGGCAGGGATGCGAACCCAACGCAGCCGCTCGATGGCCTGCGCGAGCGCCGTTCGTCGCGGCACTCGTTGATGCGTGGTCGCGACCTCGGCGAGTTGCGCCCCCACCCGCATAGTGGGGTTGAGTGAGGTGGTGGGATTCTGGAAGATGACGCCCATCGAGGTTCCCAGCAGGTGCCGCGCCTGGTTGGTCGAAGCGGTGAGGTCGGTGCCGAGGAAATCCAGACGGGCGGCGTTCACTTGCAGGGGCTCTTCGAGAAGCTGCGCCACTGCGAGCGCGGTGAGGCTCTTCCCGGAGCCCGATTCGCCGACCAGACCAACGGCTTCGCCTTTGCCGATCACGAAATCGATCCCGCGGACCAGCGAGACCGTCCGACCGTTGCCGCCAACCGTTACCACGAGGTCCTCGACGGCAAGGACGGCGGAATCGGTCGGCGCGTTGCCGGAGGGGTTCCGCAGGCCATTTCGCCGACGGGCTACAGGACGTGGCGCGGACTGTCCGGCGGTGGAATGATGGCCGGCGTGTTTGGCCACCGTCTCACCCAGCAGGTTGAACGCGAGCGCCGCAAGGATGATCACGAGGCCAGGGGCGAGCGCGCCAGCCGGGTTGCGATATATCGATTGCAGTCCCTCGTTCATCAGGAGGCCCCAGTCATACTCGGGCGGTTGCACTCCGATGCCCAACAGGGACAGCCCCGCGAAAGACAACAAGGCCGCACCGGCGTTGAGCGTCGCGTTGATGGCGAGCGGTTCGGCGATGTTAGGCAGGATGTGCCGGAGGAGGATGGTCGCCCGTCGTTGCCCGTGGGTGCGGGCCGCGGCGATGAAATCCCTCTCCTCAACGCCCGCCACGAGGTTCTGTACGACCCGAGCGTAGTAGGGGGCCATCGCTAGCCCGACCGACAGGGTCGCGCCAACGATGCCGACCCCGAAGATAACGGCGAAGAACAGGGCGATCAGAAGATAGGGAAACGCGATCGCGATGTTCACGACGGCAGTGACGACGCGGCCGACACGAGCGCCCAACAGCCAGGGCGCCGCTCCGAGAGCTAAGCCGAGGAGGACACCCCCCGCCGTCGCAGTCACTGCCGACACGATGGACAGGCGAGTCGCGACGAGCACGCGCCACAGGCCATCGCGACCGAGGGAGTCAGTTCCTAGCCAATGAGCTGCGGATGGGCCCTCAGAGAGCGCCGAGGTGTCGATCGCGCTGGCGGCATCACCCCAGACGAGCGGCGCGGCGATGGCGAGCAGGACGACAATCGACAGCAGGAGGGCTGCCGTCATGCCGAGCGGGGTCCGGAAGGCCTCTCTCCAGGGGCGCGCGTGTTGTCCGGCCCGCCGCCGCGGGATGCCTCGTGCGTCCTGGGCAACCTCTGTCGCCGCTCCCGGCAGTGCGTTGGCCATCTCAGCGCTCCAGGATTGTGGATCGGGGATCGAGGACCGCGAGGAGGACATCGACAACGAGATTGATGACGAGCACGGTGGCCCCGAGCACGAGGATGATGCCCTGGACGACGGGGTAGTCCTTCTCGATGATCGAAGTGGCCATCGTGCCGCCGATTCCGGGCCAGGAGATGACCTTCTCGATGAGGACGGTTCCCGCGATCATTCCGCCGAGCATCATGCCCGCGATCGTCAGGGTCGCGGTGGCTGCGTTCGGCAGGGCATGCCGCAGGTAAACCGCCCACGGCCGGAGCCGTTTGGCGCGTGCGGTGCGGACGTGGTCGGCCTGCAGAACGGCGAGAACCTCGACTCTCACAATCCGCGCGATCATCGCGGCGGGCGCAGTCGCCACGGCGAGGACGGGGATGATGAAAGATTCCGGTCCAGACCGGCCGGCAACGGGGAGGATCCCGAGGCTGACTCCGAAGACGAACACGAGCGCGACGGCGAGGAAATAGCCCGGGATGGCGTCGATCACGATACTCGTCGTAGTGAACGTCAGCTCGGTGCGCGGGCGCCGTCCGCCGCGTGTCAGTGCGGCCATGGTGACGCCGAGCGGCACGCCGATCAGCAGCGCAAGCATGAAGGACGGGACGGCGATCTGCAGTGATGCTGGCAGCCGCGAGGCGATGACTTGCATCACGGGTTCGCCGCTGGAAAGCGATTGGCCCCACTGCCCGCTAATCAGATTGAGCAGGTACCGGAAGTACTGGGTGAGGATCGGGTCGTTGAGCCCTAGTGCCTCGCGCCGGGCGTCGACGAGTGCCTGGGGCGCGTCGATGCCAAGGGCGGCGCGAATTGGATCGCCGGGGATGAGATGGATCATGAAGAACGAGACGGTGATCAGCACGAGCACTGACAGAACCAATCGGCTAGCACGCCGCACAGCGAAACGGAGCCATGGAGAGGCGAGGAATTGCCCTCGACGGCTTGGGAGTGCGTCCTTTCCGCGCACCGAGGACGGTGCGATCGGCTTCGTTCCGAACGTCATCGGCGGAGCTCCTCGGCTGATGTCCCTACGGGCACGACCACACGGGTCCACCCCCGCACACTTGGCGGCCCGGGGCTGACCCACGCCTCGACTTCGTCGGCATCGCGCCGCAGCGTCGAGATCATCGAGCCGGTCGTGAAGCTGGGCATCCCGGTGCTCGGGCTGGGCTCCCGCGCGGAGCCGTGCTCGATCGACACCGGGTAGTCGGGATGGTCGGATGCAGCGAGCGCGACGCGCGCGTCCTCGACGCCAGCGCGTGCGGATCTCAAGCGACGGTCGAGCGTTGCTAGCCGGACGCGCGTGCTCGCGCCGATCTTGCCGCTTCCCTTCTCGCCGGCGAGGGGGTGATTGGTATGGGTGACGCAAGAAGGGTCGGGAGCGAGGTACTCGTGCACTCCGGCGGCGGACGCCTCAAACGACCGGATTTCACGAGAATCGGCGAGGAGGTAGTGCTGGCCGGTGGCGTGCGGGAGACGGCGTACAAGGTTCACCGCCTCGCCGACGTCGCGAGCCTGTAGCAGGCGACGGATGACGAACGAGACAGGCAGACCCGATAGTGCGGAAGGAAGCTGAGGAACGGAGTTCACGCAGACCGCGACACCGGAGGAGTTGACGCCGAGCAGAGCGATCATCGGGCTAATCGTGAATACCAGCGCGCCAGGGACTCCCATGTACGGCGCGATTCTATGGATCACTTGATGCCCGTCAGTGTATTCACCGAGATCCATATTCTGTCCTACCACGACGGCGTCCGGAATGTGGAAGGCGAGGCTGCTGCATTTCTCGACGAGTGCGGCACGGTAGCTCCACTCCTCGTCCATGAGCTGCACTGCGAAGACGAGCTGCTCAGGCAGCCCAGAGCCATCGACGATCCCGCGTACCTCGTCCAGGAGATCCGGGGTGTGCTCGCGGATCGCCTCCCCGAATCGCGTCTCTGCGAGCAGCCGCGCGATGTGGGATTCGGGATCGCTGACGCCAGCTGAACGGAGTGAGTCGAGCCAGTCGCGGATACAGCGTTCGATGGCTGCGCCGCGTGCTATGCCGAGGCTCCGGCCCCGCTCGTACGGCGCACCGCCGATGTCGATGATCTCGACCGGCCGAGCGTCGGTCACGTCAAACCTCCTTTGAGGGTCGGTTAGGGTACGAACGTGGCTGGTGAGATCGAGGCGCGGGTCGTGGAGTGGACAGCTCGCGGGATCGCCGACGCGGCGAGCCGCGCAATCGCCGAAGGCGCCTATGCCGAGGGCGAGAAACTTCCGACGATCCGGCAGCTGGCCAAGTCTCTCGGCGTCGCCACGAACACGGTGGCGTCCGCCTGGACGATGCTGGCGCGCGCCGGGATCGTGCATTCGGATCGCCGACGCGGAACGACGGTGTCCTGCCACCCAAGGTTCGGACCCGAGCGCACGCGCAGAACCCTGGTCAACGCGATACGTTTCGGCCTCGACCTCTCGACGGGATTGCCGGATGCGGATCTGCTGCCGGACTTGCGCAGGACCCTCGGACGCCTCGAGTCGAGCCTGCTGCCGCGCACCTACCTGGACGAGCCAGTCATCCCCGAGCTTCTTGAACTCATCGGCGAGGACTGGCCTTTCCCCGCAGAGGTGCTCACCATCGTCGATGGTGTATTCGACGCCCTGGACCTGGTTGTCTCGACAAAGTTGCGCTTCGGCGACCGGGTCGCGGTCGAACGGGTGACCGACCCAAACATCTTGGATCTGCTCGAAGTGGCTGGCGTAAGGCTCGTTCCCCTTGACCTCGACGAGCAGGGCGTCGCTCCCGACTCGCTGGAGCGCGCAATCGCCGATGGCGCGCGCTGGGCCTTCCTGCAGCCACGAGCGCAGCAGCCAACCGGCGCGACGTGGAGCACCAAGCGGGCTGACAATCTCGCGGCGGTCCTCAAGCGGCATCGTGACGTGGCAGTCCTCGAGATCGATCTGACCGGGCCGGTCGCCACAGGTGCTCTGCCAAGCCTCGGCACGCGGGTGCAGTCGCGCGTGCTCCATGTCCGCACCTACTCCGCGTCCCATGGACCGGAACTGCGAATCGCCGCACTTGGCGGTGCCGGCGAGCTGATGGACGATCTCGTGGAGCGCCGATACCTCGGACAAGGGTGGACGAGCCGGATCCTTCAAGGAATCCTGCTCGACTTTCTCCATGATCGGGACACCCGGGCCCGCGTTGACGAGGCGCGCGAGGAATACTCGCGGCGCAGGGCCCGCTTCGTCGCAGAACTCGCGGAGCGCGATCTCGCGAGCGACGGCGACGAGGGTCTTCTGGTTCGCGTTCCAGTACCCAACGAAGCGACGGCCCTCATAGCCCTCGCGAGCCGGGACATCGGCGTCGCCCCCGGCACCCCGGGCACCGTCGACCCGCGTGACAGCTCGCACATCATCGTCACATCCGCCCGGCTCCCGCAGCACCGCGCCGCCGAAGTCGCTGAAGCGATTCACCAGACCGTCCGTACCCGTCGCGTACGACGCGTGCGATAGCAGCTCGCACGGAGTCAGCGCTCGTGCCATCGCGTGCGTTCTCCCAAACTTCAGCGTCGCCATCAGCCGTGCTCCCTAGGTCGGGGTGGCAGTCACGCTAGATCACATTTGAACGCAGAACAAGCGCGACTTTGTCTTACGTCAATAGTTTGGTCTAAGACAACGACACCGTGAATTGACCCTAATCCCGCCCATACGAGAACCGGCGGGCTGGGCATGACCGCGGGCAGCCTTGCGTCGGGCGTTCCGATGACGCGCACCGACGTCTGCCAGGACGACCACCTCTCTCCAGCACCAGCCGCGACTCCGGCGGGACAGGAAAGGAGTGGCAAATTGACTGCACCTCTCTGCGTTAAGCCATCGACTACAGAGAGGTGCCGTTCTTCCCAGTCCCGACAAGAACGAGACCACCGTCCACACGAGAGACTCGGTCCGTAGTTGAGTTGGAGAAGGATACGTAGGTGGTGCAGTAGCCATAGACGGTCTGCCAGGGCGGGAGGTCGTGCGGCAAGTCGTGTTGCGATCATTGCCCAGCGGGCGCCGGACAGGTTCGACGGGTGGGCGCATCGCTCCAACACGCGACATGTCTAATGTGGACCACCGGTAGGGTGGCAGTGAGGGCTCGACGATTCCCGAATCTTTCTGAGCCACATAGGATCCATGGATCAAAGCGGGGCATCTCGCATCGGCATCGATTTGGCGAACCCGGCCCAGCAGTGATCATTCGGCCCCTGTTGACGCCTCGCCGACGAGGCCCACGAAAGCGGCATGCGGTGGAAGCGATTGGAACGCGCCCAGTTAGCCGTCCAATGTAATCGCCAGCGGGATCAGCTTCTGTCACCGCTGTCATTGGCCGGCGTCTCGACTCCCGCTAGTTTTGCGGTGCCCGTATCGCCGCGAGCTGGATCTGCAGCGCCAGACGGGTCCGTGGCGAATCGAGATCGATGGTTACGATCTCGGTGAGGCGGCGCATCCGGTGCCGGAGGGTGTTGGGGTGCACGTGCAACTGCCGGGCGGCCCTCCTCCCGTCGCCCTGCTGGTCCAGCCAGGCGGCGACGGTGGCGACGTAGTCGGTGCCGTGCGCCCGGTCGTGGGCGATGAGGTCGAGCAGTGGTCCGCCGACCAGTAGGTCACGCTGCGGCAGGGCGGTGGCCATACGGTGTACCACCACCTCGTCCCAGGCGTCCTCGAACCGCAGCACCGGACCGTGTTGCCGGGCCGGGTCGTGTAGTGCGAGCAGTTCCGCAGCCTCGACGCGTGATCGCGGCAGGTCGGTCGGCTGCCTGGCGACGCTACCGGACGCGGCGCGCAGCCCTGGGTCATGCAGGGCGATGTCGTGGATCAGCCGTTCCATCCAGAGCCAGGAGCCGGGCCCGTCGCCCTCGTCGACCAGCACCGTGAACAGGACTTCCCCGACGTCGGCGATCAACGGCTGGCGCCAGCCGTGACGGCGGGTGATCGACTCCCACAGGGCCAGGTTGTGCACCATCTCCCCGGTCCCACCGTGCGCCCCGAGCGCGACCACCCGCCAGGGCCCCGGAGGCAGGCCGAGGTCCTCGCGGCCCATCTGGCCAGGCGCCCGCAGTGCGGCCCGGAGGCGGTCGGCCGACACCCGGCGTACGACATCGGCCTGCGCCCGGAGCCGGAGCAGGTGGAGCGCCAGCACGGACGCCACGCCCTGGACATCACGCAGGCGGTCGCCCGGCACCGGGCCCTCGACGACGGCCCAGATCGAACCAAGCAGTTCACCTCCGGCGCGGATCGGGACGACGAGCCGGGGCAGCGTCCCGTCCGGTCCCTGCGGTACGAAGATCAGCTCGTTGCCCTTCACGAGTTTGCGGAAGACGCCTCGGGAGCGGAAGTGGGCGATCACGTCGCCGGGCACCCGCCGCCCGACGATAGTCGAGACGCGCGCCGGGTCGGTGCGGTCCTGACGCGAGGAGTAGGCGAGCACCCGGGACAGGGCGTCCTCGATCGTCACCGGTGCGTCGACGATCGCGGCCGTCGCGTCGGCGAGGGCGAACAACTCGTCGTACACCCCGGTCTCGCCGGCGTCCGGCGAGCCGGGCCCGGCAGCCCTGTCGATCACCCCACGGAGCAGCCAGACGAGCTGCGCCCACGACCCGTGGCTCCGCAGCTCGACCACGGTCAGGTCGTGGTCTGCGGCGGATGACGTCACGTCGGGGTGCGAGGCCAGCGGAGGCTTCAGGACGAGGCCGGCCGCCGCAGTCGCCGCGCACCGCTCGATGACGGCGAGCGCCTGGTCCGGTGTGGCGATGCCCGCGCCGAGGACAAGGTCACCGGGCTGTCCGGTCACCGCCTCGTCGACCTCGGGGAGGGTCACGTCCCGGACCTCCGCCCCGGCGCCGGATACAACGATCTTGAGCAGCGCGGCGCCGATCGCCTCCATTACCCCAGCCACGGTGATCACGCCTGAATCATGCCTCAGCGTTGTTCGCTCCGGCCAATAGCGGAGTCGAGCATTGGCCGCTCGAACAATGACGCCCTCGGAGGGCAGCGCCCAGGATTGGGGCCCCGTCACCGTTGGGCTGAAGGAGTACGCAATGCCTGCCGTCGAGCACGTGCCCGCGCCCCAGCGCGTCGCCGTTATCGGTGCCGGGATGGTCGGGCTGGCCACCGCCTGGTTCCTGCAGGAGCGGGGGGTAGCGGTCACCGTCCTCGACCGCAAGGGCGTGGCGGCGGGCGCGTCGTGGGGCAACGCGGGCTGGCTCACACCCGGGATCACCACCCCCTTGCCGGAACCGGCGGTCCTCCGCTACGGGCTGCGCGCCGCCCTGAGCCCGTCGTCGCCGGTCTACGTGCCACCGCGCGCGGACGCGCGCCTGCTGCGGTTCCTAGCCGGCTTCGCGCGACACAGCACCCCGGCGAAGTGGCGGGCCGCGATGCAGGCCTACATCCCCATGAACCGGCGCGCGTTCGAGGGATTCGACGCCCTATCGGCCGGCGGGATAGCGTCGGTGACGCACGAGGCGAAGTCGTTCATCGCGGCGTACCGGACCGAGGCGGAACGGTCGGTCCTGCTGGACGAGCTAAGGCACATCCGCGCCGCGGGCCAGAAGATCGAGTTCGACGTGCTGACCGGCGCCGAGGCGCGTGAGGTGGAGCCCGCGCTGTCGGACGCCATCGGCGCCGCCATCCGCCTGCACGGCCAACGGTTCATCGACCCTGGGCACTACGTCCACGCGCTCGCCGCTTCCCTCCGCGCCCGCGGCGCAGATCTGGCGACCGGGGCGGACGTCGTCACCGTGCAGGACGAGGGGGCGGGGGTTCGGTTGGTCACCTCCGCCGGCGCGGACGAACGCTACGACGCGGTGGTGCTGGCGACCGGCACCTGGCTCGGCGAGCTGACCCGACGCTTCGGGGTCCGCACTGTCGTGCAGGCCGGCCGCGGATACAGCTTCAGCGTCCCGGTCGAGTACCTCCCAGCCGGGCCGGTGTACTTCCCAGCACAGCGCGTCGCGTGCACGCCGCTCGACGCCCGGCTGCGCGTCGCCGGGATGATGGAGTTCCGCAGCGCGGGCGCGCCGCTGGACCGCCGCCGCATCCTGACCATCGCCGAGGCCGCGCGGCCGCTGCTGCGCGGCACCGACCTGGACGACCGCGCCGACGAGTGGGTCGGGGCACGACCCTGCACGCCCGACGGGCTACCGCTCATCGGCCGGACCACATCTTCGCGTGTCTTCGCGGCCGGCGGCCATGGCATGTGGGGCATCACCCTCGGCCCGCTCACCGGCAAGCTGCTCGCCGAACAGATCACCACCGGCCGGCAGCCTACGGAGCTGCGCCCCTTCGACCCGCTGCGCTGACACCTCATCCCACTCCGCTGCAACGTCCTGTTCGCCATGCTCCGCGACAACAAACCGTACGACCCGAACGACAGGCCGCCGCCGGCGTGCCCACCGACACCGCATTCGCCACCAAACCGGCCCTGGCCCGGCAGATGATCACCGCCGCGCTGGACGGCGGCGTCCAAGCCGGATGGTTCACCGGTGACGAGGCCTACGGCGCCGACCCGGGCCTGCGCGCCGACCTCGAACACCGCGGGATCGGCTACGTCCTGGCAGTCAGCTGCCACCGACCGATAGCCACCAACGACGGCCGCACACTCACCAGAGCCGACGACCTGGCCACCCAACTGCCCGACAGCGCCTGGCAGCCCCTGTCCTGCGGGCCCGGCGCCAAGGGCCCACGCCTCTACCTGTGGGCCTGGATCACCACCGCCACCAGTGACGGCGAGCACCGCACTCTGCTGATCCGCCGCAACCCACACACCGGCGAACTGGCCTACTACCTGTGCTGGTCCCCCCACCCGACACCGCTACGCACCCTGGTCCGGGTCGCCGGCTGCCGCTGGAGCATCGAGGAACTGTTCCAAACCGGAAAGAACGAGACCGGCCTGGACCACTACCAAGTCCGCGGCTGGACGCCCTGGCACAGGTTCATCACCCTCGCCATGCTCGCCCTGGCCATCCTCACCACCCTCACCACGCAGGACGACCAAGACATCGACACCGAACACATCGCGATCACCGTCGCAGAAAGCCGCAGACTCCTCAACGCCCTGATAATCACCCCAGCCCACGACCTCGCCCACACCATGCGCTGGTCCGCATGGCGCCGCAAAGTCCAAGCCCGCGCCCGACGAGCCCACTACCAGCGCAGACTCACCCGAGACACACAAGTGATGTTGGAGTACTAGTCGGCCAACCCACGTCTCGGTCAGGGCTTGGCGGGAAAGGTCATCAGCGACGGCAACGCCAGCGACTAGCGACCCCATCCGGACCTGCCACAGACGAGGCGTGCCTGACTCCGCAGCTCCTCACTCTGCGTGAGCGGAAACTCCCTTCCGTGATGATGAAGCCGTCACACCCCCGACGGCCGCACCGGACGTCGCGAACATCGAGATCCGCAACGTCTCGCTGGCGCTGCGACAGGAAGTCGCTCGGCACCACCTGTGGGTAGAAGGCAGCGACTCGGACGCCTTGGCGGGAACCTGTGCGTTTTGTAGAACGGTTCGAGGATGGGATACGAGCCGTGGCAGCGACGATGAGGAGCCGGCGGTCCAGGACGAGCCGCGCGTGAGGCCGAGTGGCCGGCGATCATCCGGGCCAGCAATGCCCGCCGTGCCGCGCCGACTTCGACCGCTGAGCGGGTACGCGGCAACCAGGCACGCGGGAATCGGTTCGGCCGACCGCGGTGAGAACGCTCGCTTTGCCGCCGGGTTTACCGGTCGGTGCCGGGTGCGCTGGTGAAGGCCAACCGTTTGGTGAACCGGGCGGTTGTGCCTCGACCGGGGCGACTGTCCAGGTGGAAGTGATCAGAAAGCTGTGCGATCAGATACAGGCCACGTCCGGACTCCGCGGTATGCGGCGGCATCGTCGGCGGGCCGTCGTGGACGAATCCGGCGCCGTGGTCGACCACCTCGATCAGGCACACACCGTCCGCGATTTCACGGTGACCTCGTACTGGTCGGTGAGTCTGGCGTGGCGGACCACGTTGGCGCATGCCTCGTCCAGAGCCACCGCGATCTCGTTGCGGCAGGCGGCGGTCACGCCGAGCGCGGACAGCGCGGTGTCCATGACCATGCGGACCAGCCGCACGCCGGAGACATCACGCGGCAGGCACACGGCCAAACTGACCTGGAACGCTGCCGGATGCACGCGCGTGTCCCCTCCCCCGGCGGGGGTCGGTGTCGGTGTCGCCCCCTTGGGCTGCGGCGACGGCTCCCGGCCCGCCGTGATCGTAAACGTGGCCGTCGGGAATGCCCGGCCGTTCCGGACGGCTGGCGGAACGCTTGCGTGCACCGGTGCGGGCCGTTCCGGAAAGGTCGGCGTCGTTGCCGCGTCGGCGGGGCCGAAACGGTAGACCGTTCCGCTTCCTTCCGTTTCCGCCCGCCGGGTGGAAGCGGAACCGGAAGCCGTACGGGGTGCGGCAACGGCGGCGGCGCGAGCGTGGTAGCGGCGTGGTAACGCTGCCGTTGCCGTTACCACGGTGCCGCTTACCCGTAGCGCGCACCGGCAACCCGCTAACACGTCCGCTACGGCACGAGCGTGCCAACCTTTCCGGCCCAAATCTCGGCCCGTGCCGGGCCGTGCCGTTACCGGCGGTCGCATCCGTTACTGGCCGCTGCCGGTGACCATCCCGCTAACGGTCACTCGCATGTGTCGAGCCCAGAAGGAGGCGAACGCGTATGCACGCGACTTTCACGAGATCCGCGACAGTCCATCGTGGAGGAACATGGCCACAAGCCAGAAGCCAAAACCCCAGCGCCGTCGCCCGTCTGTAGGCGACGGGTCGGCGACCGGCGCGGCCAACCCGCCCGGCACCGGCCCTACCCCCGACCACACCACGAAGCACGACACCGGCCATCCCAACGCACGGGGGACGTTACCGATGGCCCACCACCCTTCCACCCCTCCCACGGACACGACCGCCAGCCACGACACCTCGGCCGGGGTGTCGGCGGCGGACAGGCTCTCATGCGTGCCCGGCTCGCCGCGATGGCCACCCCGCACGACGGCGACAGCCCGCGCGTTGCGGAGCTGCGGGCGATCCTGCGCGACGAAGCGCTGATGCCGCACGTAACCGCCAACGTCGAGACGTGGCCACCGCTGTCCGAGGAGCAACGCGAAACCCTGAGCGCGTTACTGCAACGCTCGGCCAACCGCGCGGCGAACCGCTCGACGCGCCGTGCCCGGTGGCGGGCGACCTGATGGCCGCAACCGTGCGGGGGCGCCTCCCGATAGCGGGGGCGCCCCCACGGTGTGCGGTGTCATCAGGCGGCCATCGCGTCGGCCGGCGGCCCACCGAGGTTGTGCTTGTGGTCGACGCTCACCGTGGACGGGTCAAAGCCTCGGCCGCGCCGCCCGGACGGCAGGATCGTCACCGTGCACAACCGGTCGATGAACGGGCGTTGATCGGCCAACTCCAGACCAGCCCACGCGGCCACCGGGTCCGGCGCGTTGATCACCGAAGCCAACGGGTCGGTGGTCACCGAGGCGTTCAACAACTCGTCGATCTCGGTGATGCGCGGCGATCACCCGCGCGCGGGTCTTCAACCCGAGCACCTCGTCTTCGGCCATCAGCTCCAGCCGGGTACGGATCGCCTTGCGTTCGCCGCGCAGCCCCTCGGCGTCCACGTCCGGGCCAGGCTCGGCCAGCAACTCGTACGCCCACTCTCGGTGATCATGGTCCGCGCCGGTGCTAGGGGTATTAGCGGGGTTGGCCGTCGCCGGTGCCCGGCTCGTCCGTCGGCAACATGGCGTCGATGCTCAACGCCGACCGGTTGATGAAGCCGTGCGGCTGCCCGGTTGCCTCGCTTAATTTAGCCAGCGCATGAGCAGCGAGGTCACCAGGGCGTGCGCGCCATACTCCCGGCTACGCAGCCGGTTCATGTCGGCCGTCGCCTCTACGACCCGCTCCAGATCCTCGACCGTGGGCGGATACGGGATGTTGAGCCGGTGCATGCGGGCGTCGTTCACCTCGGCGATCAACGCCGACCGCTCCGGCATCCGGCCGGTCGCCGGGCTCGGTGAGCACCGTCAACGCCCGTAGCCACTGGTTGAACAGCTCCCGGGTCGGCAAGTCGCTAAGACCGGCCCCCGTTCCCACCTCCCGCCGGGAAGTTACCGGCGCGCCAGACGGCCCGTGCGGGCGTTGGGGGCACGTGGCGGAACGTTCCGCGCAGCAGTGCAGCCGTCCCGGAACAGCGTGCGGAGGTTGTTCCAACCGGGCGGCCGGGCTTCCGCTTCCTCGTTCCGCTTCCTTCCGCTCGACCGCCCAGCCCGTCCAACTCCGCCAACAGCGGACGAGGATGGGCTGGCCGCCGGCGCCGCCGCGACGTGAACCGCACCCGCCACCCTGAACTCACCATGCGCCCACCCTCGGCACCCGTCGGGACCCACGGCAGGTGCCGCATGTCTCCACGCCAACCGATGCCGGCCCCGGCATCAGCCAGAGCCAACACCGCCTGCAACGCCCAACGCGTCGCCATCGGCGATGCGCCACTCAACCAATCCGGCAACGGTGTCAGCCCGTCGAACTCGTCGATCGGCTCCAGCCGGCGGTAGGCAAACACACACCCATCCGACGAGCAGGGCGTCATCGACGGCTCGACACGAGCGGTGGACACCGTCCACGCATACATGGGTCGACTTATGTAGCCAGGCCGCTTTCTGTCCATTGTCCGAGCCGCCCGGCGGTTCGGACAATCTGCCTCTGCACCAGGTCGGCGACATTCTCCGGCGGTGCTCTCGTTAGGGCAGGATCGTGGCGGCAAGGTCACGAACGGCCGCCCGTAGTCGACTGACACCACCGCGATCAGTGATGTGCCGGACAAGCTCGCCGTCGAACGAGCCGAGCAGCATGTGGGCGAAGAACTCGGCGTCAGCGTCGGGTCGAATCTGGCGGATGAGCCCGGTGACGTGGTCGTGCCAGCGCCGGTAGGTGGGGTCTTGATGCTTGTCGGCCGCGCAGGCTTGTTCGTGCGCGGCAATCAGCGCGATGTTCTTCGCCGCGAGCTTCGCTAGTTCGTCGAGAAACCCGAGGAGCCGATCGCGAGGTGGTGCGCCGGGGCCGAGCGGCGGCGGGCCGTTGTCGATCGCATCGCGGATGCGGGTCGCGCGCTCGGCGAGCAGTTCCTGGAACAGGCCGGTGCGGCTGCCGAACCGCCGGAACACGGTGCCCTTGCCCACGCCGGCCCTCGCGGCGACGGAGTCGAGTGAGGTGCGTTCCGGCCCGTGCAGCGCAAGCAGTTCCTCCGTTGCCCGCAGGATCGCTTGGCGGTTACGTACGGCGTCCGCGCGTTCGACAGCCACCACACCTCCTGGAAATCGGACTACCAGTCCGTATAGTATCTCAGGCATTATCCGGACCGCTGGTCCGGTTCATTCCATTGGAGGTGCCGCTGTGCAAGCGTTGATCGCCGCCCCCGAGACCGTCGAGGGTTTCCGGCTGGCCGAGGTTTCGGAGCCGGCGCCGCAGCCTGGCCAGGTGCTGGTCGACGTGCGGCATGCGTCGCTGAACTTTGGTGAGGTCCGTTATCTGGGCTTCCAGCCGGCTGGCGGGGTGCTCGGCTACGACGCCGCCGGATACGTCGTTCAGGCAGCCGAGGATGGCACCGGGCCGGCCGTCGGTGAGCGGGTTGTCGCATTCGGCGCCGGAGCATGGTCCCAACGAGCCGTGTTCGGCACCGACAGCGTCGCCGTCGTCCCCAACGGGCTCGACCTCGCCGAGGCCGCAGCGTTGCCCCTGGTCGGTATCACCGCCTTGCGCACGTTGCGCACTGCCGGCTCCGTGCTGGGCCGCCGCGTGCTGGTCACCGGCGCTTCCGGCGGCGTCGGCCGGCTCGCGGTGCAACTCGCGCGGCTTGGCGGTGCGCATGTCATCGCCTCGGTCGGCTCAGCACAGCGCGGTGAGGGGCTGAACGCACTCGGGGCGAACGAGTTGGTGATCGGGCTCGATGGCATCGACGAGCCGGTCGACGTGGTGCTGGAAAACGTGGGCGGAGGGCACCTGGTCACCGCCTGGGGTCTCCTCAAGCCCGGCGGGAGTCTGCAGAGCATCGGCTGGGCATCGGGTGAACCGGCAGTGTTTCCACCCAATTCGATCTTCGCCCATGGGCCAGCGAAGACGCTCCAGTCGTTCGGCGACGCGTCCAACCCAGGCCCCGATCTGGCCACCCTCGTCGACCTTGCCTCCCGCGGGCTCATCTCGATCCGGGTTGGCTGGCGCGACTCTTGGAGCCGCGTCGGCGACGCGATCGAGGCGCTTCTTGGCAGGCGGGTATCCGGAAAAGCCGTCATCGACCTTGACTAGTCTACTTTGACCTAAAAAAGGGCTGTAGCGGTCGGTATGGCGATTTGGGCGTGGCTGGGTTCGGGTGGGCCTGTTCATACCGGGCTGGTGGCGGCGAGGGTGGTGATTTTGACGAGGTTGTGGGCGAGGATGCCGTGTCCGCACCAGATGGCGGTGCGTTCGCGTCCGGCCGTACCGGTTCGTGCCCAGCCGTAGCGGTGTTTGAGGTGGCTGATGTGGCCTTCGGAGCCGGTGCGCCATTTGATGAGTTTGCGGAAGGCTGGTCGGTGTTCGTGCGCGGGGCGTGCGGGGCCGGGTGTGCCTTTACGAGGTATGGCAACGGTTTTGACGCCGAGTTGATGAAGTTGGTCCTCGACGCGGGCTTCGCCGTAGCCGCGGTCGGCGGTGGCGGCTCGTGGTGGTGTGCCGACGCGGGCGGTGATGCGTTCGATGGCGGGGGCCAGTTGACCGGCGTCGGCCGGGTTGCCTTGGCGTAGGTCGTAGTCGAGCGCGATGCCGTCTTCGTTGTCGATGACCTGTGCCTTGCAGCCGAACTCGACCGGTTTGCCGATGCGTCCCTTGGCGATCGGGCGGGCGTCGGGGTCGTGCAGGCTGACCAGTCGGGTGGCCGAGTCGGGCGTGCGGGCGGCCAGCCGGCCGCGGGTCTGCGCGACCACTCGTGCGGTGCGCTCAAGGGCGGTGGCCAGCTCGTCCAGGGCGCGGCGGAGCCGGCCACGCGTGCGGCCGGTGACGGTCGGCAGGGCTCGTCGGGCGTTGACCAGCACCTGGGCGGCGTCACGGCTGCTGGACTGTGCCAGGTCGGCCAGTTCGCCGGTCAGGCGCAGCACGGTGGCCTGGGCCTGCTGCTTGGCCTCGGCGCCGCGCAGTTTCAACCGCGCGCCGATCGCTCGGACCCGTGCGCCCGGTCCCGGGACCCGGTCCCGGGACCGGTCCCGGAAGCGGGGTCGGCGTGGGCGGCCCAGGTAGTCCCAGGTGGCGTCGACTGTCGGTTGCGGTGGGACGGTGCCTCGGTGCTGGACCAGGATGTCGGTCACGGCGTAGCCATCGACCTGCCCCACCCGGCTGCTCGTGGGCCACAGCGGTGGGCTGACCGCGCGGACCCGGGCGGCCGGCCCATTCGACGGCGGTACTGAACCAGTCCCTGCTGGCGGCGGCGCGTTGCGCCCCGGTCAGGTACAGCCGCTCGATGAGCGCACGTAGCAGGTCGGCCGGGATCGGCTCGGGATGCCCGCAGCGGCGGGCATCCATGGCGGCGCTCAACAGTTCCCGGCCCAGCGTCGGGCCGGGCTGATGCGCCCGCTGCACCAATTCCGGCGCCGCCGCCAACACCGCCGCCAACCCCAGGTCGGTGCGGTAGCGCACGGCGTCGGCGACACGCGGGTCGACCGCGGCGACGGCCTCGGCACGGGCGCGTTCATCCGGACTGGTCCGCTCGGCCACCCAGATCCGGCTCCCACGCCGTCCTCGCTGCCCCAGGCCGGGATAATCTCACCCTTCAGAATGCCCGGACCGCGACCGCACTGGCCGGAAACCACCACCCCGGGGCAGGGCACGCGCCGCAGCGAACGACCGCGCCGGCGAACGGATCGTGGCAATATCCGGCGGTCGACACCTACACCCGTTCGCAGCGCGAATGCCACGTCAGGCCACCGGCCAGGGCGCGACCGACGCCCCGGTCACGCAGGTACGCGGGCAGGTGCCTGATCCCGGGCGCGGAGGTACGCAGGAAGTCGAAAGGCTGATGAACGTGCGAGCCGGGGGCCGGAACAGCTCATGCGGTTGTGCTGGTGGTGGCTCGGGTCAGGCTGACTCCGCTGGCGATGATCCCGATGTGGCTGAATGCTTGCGGGAAGTTGCCGATGAAAGTGCCTGTGGCGGGGTCGATTTGTTCGGACAGCAGACCGAGGGTGCTCGTCCTGGCGCACAGGGAGCTGTACAGTTCGTGCGCCTGCTCAAGGTGTCCCTGACGGACGAGGTTCTCGACCAGCCAGAAGCTGCACAGCACGAAGGCACCCTCGTCGCCTTCGATCCCATCGGGTGAGTCCTGGTGCAGGTAGCGGTAGAGCAGCCCGTCTCCGGCGGACAGCCGTTGGGCGACAGCGGAGGTGGTGGCGACCATCCGCGGGTGGGTGGCTGGTATCACCCGCCGCAGGGGCAGGGCCAGCAGGCTCGCGTCGAGCACGCCGCCGCCGTCGAGATGAGCGCTGAGCGTTTGTGCCTTCTCGTCCCAGGACCGTTCGAGGATTTGTCGGGTCAGTTCGGTGGCCGCCGAACGCCACCGGGCTACCGGTGCGGGCAGGCCGAGCTTTTCGCCGAGCGCCGCCGCCCGGTCCAGGGCGACCTGGCACATCGCGGCCGAGTAGGTGAAGACACGGCCGTCGCTTCGCATCTCCCAGATTCCTTGATCCGGTTCTCGCCACGCCCACTCCGCAGCGTCAGCAAGTCCGCGTAGTTGGGCCCACAACGCTGGCTGAAGTTCCCCTCCGGCGCGTACCCATTGGTCGGCGCAGTCGAGCACTTCTCCGTAGACGTCGTGTTGGCGCTGGTCGGCCGCGCCGTTGCCCCAGTGGACCGGGGATGAAGCACGGTAGCCTTCCAGATCAGGGTCCTCGACCTCGTCCGGTACGGGGCCACCGCCGAGCGTGTACATGATTCGCGGTTGTCGGCTGGCCTCGAAGGCGTCCAGCACCCATCCGAGGAACGCGTCCGCTTCGTTCTTGAATCCGATGCGGCGCATGGCGAAGACGGTGAAGGCCGCGTCGCGGACCCATGCGTACCGGTAGTCCCAGTTGCGCACGCCGCCGATCGGTGCGGGCAGTGCGGATGTGGGTGCCGCGACCAGGGCGCCGTTGACCCAGTCGTCACACAGTTTCAGGGTGATCGCCGAGCGACGGACCAAGGGCTCCTGAGGGCCGCTGTAGGTGAAGTGGGCCATCCACCGTCGCCACGCGTCCGCCGTCGTCGCCAGCATGTCCTCGGCGTTGAAGCGGTGGTGGCGGTGGACTCGGCCCCAGGAGAGCACCAGGTCCACGTGTTCGCCTTCGTTCAGGTCGAAGGCGACCGGCAGGCTGGCCAGGGGACGATTCGCGCGCAGGTGCAGGCGCAGGTCAGGTCGGCGGGAGGGCCGGATTTCCAGGCCGTCGAGCGCGGCGCGGATCTGGCCGCTGTCGCGGGGCCGCAGGTCGATGTCCAGTCGGATGGTGCCGTTGAGGACGCGCGCCGAGCGGACCAGTTCCGCGCGCCCAGCGGGTGCGTCGTCGGTGAGGTCGGCGCCGGAGCGGACCACGACCGCATCGGTGATCTGAAGCAGCCCGGTAGTGGTGCGAAGCTCGGTGACCAGGACAGCGGTGTCTGGGATGTAGTGCTGTCGCGCCTCGCGCAGGTCCTGGGCGGTAACGGTGAAGTGCCCGCCTCGCTGGTTGTCGAGCAGACCAGCGAGAACCGGCTCGGCGTCGAAATGGGGTAGGCACAGCCAGGGGATCGAGCCGTCGACGCCGACGAGCGCCACGGTGGCACCGTCCCCGATCACCCCCAGATCCTCCAGACGAGGGTAGCCGTCGGGCCGGTGTACAGGCAGCAGCGGAGGATTCGGGTCAAACACGGACTCTCCTCAGCAGCGGCACCTCTGACAGGCGCAGCACTCGGCGCTCTGGGCCGGCTCGTTACCGGGCGAGGACCCGGCCACCGAACAGCGCCAGCGTCTCACCGGTGACGTAGCTGCTGTCCGCGTTGCTGGCGAAGAACAGGAACGCGGGGGCGATCTCCTCGGGTTGCGCGGGCCGGCCCAGCGGTACGCCGTCGGTCTGGTCACCGTATCCAGCCAACTGCTCTGGGGTACGGCTGGAGGCGTTCAACGGCGTCCACACCGGCCCGGGTGCCACACAGTTCACCCGGATACCCCGCCCGATCAGTTCCGTCGCCAACGACTTGGTGAACGTGTGAATCGCACCGTTGGTTTCCGCATACCCGATGAGCGACGGGTTTCCTTCGAACCCGGCGACCGAACCGCAGTTGACGATGCACCCGCCCTCCGGCAGGTGCCGCAATGCGGCCCGGGCCATGTAGAAGTAGCCCGACACATTGGTGTGGAACAGCTCGTCAAGAGCCTCGTCCGAAACGTCCGCCAGCGACGAGTACTGAAACAGGACGGCGGCGTTGTTCACCAGGATGTCCAGCCGGCCGAACTCCGCGGCGGTGCGCTCCACCGCCGAGTCGCAGAACGAGGAATCCTTCACGTCTCCGGTCAACACCAGGCAACGCCGTCCCTCTTGCCGCACCAGTTCACGAACCTGGTCCGCGTCCTCCTGCTCCGCGGGCAGGCAGACGATGGCCACGTCCGCCCCCTCCCGTGCGAACAGGACCGCGACGGCAGCGCCGATACCACTGTCTCCACCGGTGATCAACGCAGCGCAATCAGTAAGTTTTCCGGATCCGCGCAACGCGGCCGCCCGGTTGCGCGGGCGAGGATCCATCCTCGCGTCCAGCCCTGGCCTCGACTGGGACTGCCCGCGAAACGGTGGCGCGGGCTGCTCCACAACTCTGCTCATCACAACGCCCCCCGTCGGTCGTCCCGCAGCAGGTTCCCCTTGCCGCACCGGTAAAACAATGCCTCGCCGACTGGCCGCTCGTTGCTGGGCAACCGGCCACGACACCGAAGACATCGCAAGGTTCGTCGGGGCCCACGGCGACCGCGAGTGTCAGCGGACGGCGGGTGCGCGTCGCCGTACCGCAAGGTCCTCCAACCGCCGGAGCATCTCAAGGCTGCGGGGCCCCAGCAGGACGGACTGAACCAGGTGTGGCATGAGCCGGCCGACGCCGGCGATCAGCTCGTATGACAACGTCACTCGCGTCGCCGCGTCGACCGGTTCGAGGTCCAAGCGGACCTTTGCTTCTCCGAGGGGCCATGCCCGAGCGTGAAGCTCGAGCATCCGTCCAGGAACAACGGCGTGTACCGAGGTCATGCCCTTGATGTGCAACGGCCATGGTCCGACCTGGTGGCGAATCCGGGCACCAGCGTCGGGCCAGCTGTCATCGACATCCCGGATATGAGACGCGCCGACGACCCAACTGGCGTAGCTCCAACCGTCCGCCAATACCGCGAACACACGCTCGGCAGACGTGCTAACAACTCTCGATCTCTTCGGCATTGCCACCTCCCCTCGACGCCATCCGCCCCTGCTTTCCCAGCCGAGACCGGAATATGCACATGACTACGGCTGTGCCGGCAAACGTCATCCCCCGACGAGGGTGGGCGATGGTGACCGTCGTGGACCTGGCTTGAGGCTGAACGAGACTTCCCGTTAACCAGCGGTCGTCGATACCGGGACTATCGCGAAAACGGTGTAACGCTTCTCCGTTTGATCGATAGGTGTTGAGTTGTTAGCGGCGGCCGGCGGTGACGCGGCCGTCGAAGGCGATGTCGAAGGCGTTGAGTGCGGCCTTCCACCGGTTGGACCAGCGGGCCCGGCCGCGGCCGGTCGGGTCGAGGCTGCAGATGGCCAGGTACAACACCTTCAACGCGGATTGCTCGGTAGGGAAATGGCCTCGGGCGTTAACAGCGCGGCGAAGTCGGGCGTTCAGGCTCTCGATGGCGTTGGTGGAGCACACGATCCGGCGGATCTCGACGTCGAAGGCCAGGAACGGCACCATCTCCGCCCAGGCGTTGGTCCACAGCCGGACAATCGCCGGGTACTTGCGCTCCCACTTGGCGGAGAACTCGGCGAACGCGTCCAGCGCGGCCGACTCGGACGGTGCGGTGTAGACCGGCTTGAGCTCTTTGGCGATGACGCCCCAGTCGGCTTTGGAGGCGTAGCGCAGCGAGGCGCGGATCAGGTGCACGATGCAGGTCTGCACCACCGCCTGCGGCCACACCTCGGCGATCGCGTCGGGCAGGCCTTTGAGCCCGTCGCAGACCACCATGCACACGTCGACGGCGCCCCGGTTCTTCAGCTCCGACAACACCCGCAGCCAGTATTTGGCACCCTCGCCGCCGTCGCCGGCCCATAGGCCGAGGATGTCCCGGCCACCGTCCACAGTGACCGCCAGGGCGACATAGATGGGCCGGTTGGCGACCTGCCCGTCCCGGATCTTCACATGGATGCAGTCGATGAAGATCACCGGATACACCGAATCGAGGGGCCGGTTCTGCCACTCGCCCATGCCATCCATCACCCGGTCAGTGATCGTGGTGATCCGGTCCTTGGACACCTCCGCCCCGTACACCTCGGCAAGGTGGGCGCAGATCTCCCCGTGCGTGAGCCCTTTGGCCGACAGCGACACCACCAGGTCCTCGATCCCGCCCAGGCGCCGGGACCGCTTCGGGACGATCGTCGGGGTGAAGCTGCCCTCGCGGTCGCGGGGCACCGCGATGTCCACCGGGCCGACCTCAGTCAACAGCGTCTTGGCCCGCCGACCGTTGCGGGAGTTACCGCCGTTACGGCCCGCCGCGTCGTGCTTGTCGTAGCCGAGGTGATCGTCCATCTCGGCCTCCAACGCGGCCTCCAGGAACCGCTTGGTCAACTGCTGCAGCACCCCACCACGGCCCAGCAACTGCACCCCCTGCGTCCGCGCCTGCGCCGCCAACCGGGCCACCAGCGCCGGGTCCAACGCCTCCGCGATCGCCTCCGCCGTCACCAACTGCTCATCCGCCGGCCCGCCCTGGACAGGCACCAACGGCTCGTCCACGACCGCCCCCGCGGTCTCAATCTCGGTCGTCACAGTGCTCATAACGATGTCCTCCTTGTCGGAATTGCACCGTTTTTACGACACTCCCTCGATACCGATGAGGGCGTCGCCCGCGCCGCCGGTGGCGACGGGCTGTTGCAGCGGC